>CAYMST010000255.1:0-5054 GCA_964393115.1 uncultured Roseivirgaceae bacterium
CACCTAGGTTCGAAGGACACATACCACCAAATCGCTACGAAAAATTTAATCAGAATATTGGGAATACTAGATCAAAAATTTAGTTCAGGAGGGGTTATCGTTACTAAAATTGATGACCTGATTAATTGGGCAAGGCTTTCAAGTATATGGCCCATGGGGTTTGGTTTGGCCTGTTGCGCTATAGAGATGATATCAACGAACGTTTCGGGTTATGATTTGGATCGTTTCGGTGTATTGCCAAGACCTTCACCAAGGATCTCTGATGTGATGATTATATCTGGAACAGTTACGTTTAAGATGGCAGATAGAGTACGCAGACTTTATGAGCAGATGCCTGAACCAAGATACGTAATCTCGATGGGGTCATGTGCCAATTGTGGTGGGCCGTATTGGGAGCATGGTTATCATGTTGTGAAAGGTGTAGACAGAATAATTCCAGTAGACGTATATGTCCCAGGCTGTCCGCCGAGACCGGAAGCACTTATTGGTGGCATTTTGAAACTGCAAGAAAAGATTAGAAAAGAGACACTTATGGCGGAGGACTATAATAACAAAACCTTGGCTGTGGAGAAAGTAATGGCATCTGACGTTGAGGCTTAAAAGGTTATAGAATGAATGATTTAGATATTCAGCAACTTCAGTCTCTGCTAGAGGAGCGTTTTTCAATTGTCCCAATTGATAATTGCTCTCCTGTAGGGTTCGACGTTGATTCAAAAGAGATTTTTGAGATCTGTCAGTTTCTAAATACTTCTGATCGTACCTATTTTGATTATTTATCAAGCCTTAGTGGTGTCGACTATGGTGTCGATAGTGGAGAGATGGCAGTGGTTTACCACTTGTATTCCATCCCTAATGATTTTCAACTTACCTTGAGAGTGAAGTTGGCTAGAGATATGCCTACGGTTCCTTCTGTAAGTGATATATGGAGATCTGCTGATTGGCATGAGCGAGAAGCCTACGATCTATTTGGTATTATATTCGAGAATCACCCTGATCAAAGAAGGATATTACTGCCGGCGGACTGGGAAGGACATCCTTTAAGAAAAGATTACGAACATCAAGAAAAATACCACGGGATAACCGTAAAATATTAAGTGCCGCTGCTTCGCTTTTGCTAGTATTCAAAAAACATGATTGAAATGATCAGAGTTCTGGTCTTCTCTCTTGTGTTCGCTTAACGGACTGATCAAACCTCCATTGTTCAATGTTCGCTTCGTGACCTGATAATAAAACATCGGGTACAGTCCAGCCTTTATATTCTGCAGGCCTAGTATATACGGGTGGGGCCACAAGATTATCTTGAAAGGAATCGGTGAGCGCTGAGGTTTCGTCGGATAATACTCCAGGGACTAGTCTCATAATGGAGTCCGCAAGTACGGCGCCCGCTAATTCTCCTCCCGAGATTACGAAATTACCAATGCTTATTTCACGGGTGATTAAATGCTCGCGTACGCGTTCGTCTACACCCTTATAGTGCCCACAGAGGATGATGATATTCTTGCAAATAGAAAGGCCGTTAGATATGTTTTGATTGAGAAGTTCACCATCAGGACTCATGTAGATGATTTCATCATAGTCTCGTTGGTTTTTTAAGTCCGAGATACACGCATCAATAGGCTCTATCATAAGCACCATTCCTGCGCCACCTCCATAAGAGTAGTCGTCAACAGCTTTGTGCTTGTGTGATGAATATTCCCTTAGATTATGAATGACAACATTAACGAGTTTCTTGTCGATGGCTCTTTTCAGAATGCTGTGTTCGAAAGGGCTTCGGAGTAACTCCGGTACACATGTGATGATATCTATTCGAAGCATTTATGAGAGATATAGGTCCAATAACCCTTCGGGGAGCACTACAGATATAGTTTGATTAGATCGGTCAACTTTCTGAATGATATCATCGTTAATCGGGATCAATACTTCTTTCTCCGCGCTTTCGACACCGAACAAGTTTTGTGTTGGGAACTCATAAACTTGAGCAATGGTCCCGATTTCTTTTTCTCCTTCTTGGATTTTGTAGCCAATAACTTCGTGGAAATAAAACTTTTTTCCGGTTAATGGGGGAAGAAATGAAAGTGGTAGGAATAACTCGCTTCCAGCTAAATCTTCCGCTTGCTCCCTTGTTTCGGAATCTTCGAATTCGACGATCGCTTTATTTCCGTTGATGGAAATGTACTGAATAAAAAAAGGAACCAGCATATCACCTTCACGTATGAATACTGATTCCAGTTTTTTATATGCTGTGGGAGAGTCTACATCTAAATAGATCTGAACAGCACCCTTTAGTCCATGAGCTTTGACAACGTAACCTAGCTGGAAACAATCATCAAGATTCATGCGATATTATTCTGCGCTTTCAGTAGCTGTTTCTTCGCCTTCAGCTGGAGCTTCAGGAGCTTCTTCAGCCGCCTTTGCTGCTTCTGCTTCTGCAATTTCAGCTTTTAGTGCTTCTTCAGCTTCTTTTCTTTTTGCCTCGAAAGCGTCAATTCTCGCTTGGTTTACTTTTGCTTCAGCTTCGAGTTTGGCAGCGGCCAAGTCAGACTTTTGCTTAGATAAAGCGTCAATTTTCGCTTGGATTTTTTGCTGCTTATCTTTTAACCAAGCCTCGTATTTCTCGTCTGCTTGCTCTTGCGTAATAGCTCCTTTGTTAACACCTACTTGAAGGTGTTTCTTATACATTACGCCCTTGGTTGACAAAATACTTCTTGCCGTGTCTGTTGGTTGTGCACCTACCATTACCCAGTGAAGAGCTCTTTCTTCATTGATGTTAATGATTGGAGGTTCTACACAAGGATGGAAAACACCTAATTTCTCAATAAACTTTCCGTCTCTTGGTGCCTTGATGTCAGCAACAACTACGTCATAAATAGGGTTCTTCTTGCGTCCACGACGCGCTAATCTGATTCTTACCATTTGTTAATCAAATAAACAGGATCACGTCCTGCTGAATTTTGGGCTGCAAATATAATAGATGTCTTGGTGGATTAAAATCAAATGATCTGAAAATAGAGTGAAAAGAATTGTGAATCTCGTTGTATAACTCATGAAAAGGGTAGCTTGTCGATGGGAAGTAGTTTTTCTTGATTTCAGAAGCTGTATTGTGGTGGTGATCTGCTTAATCGTTTTAACGATTTTCGTGATAATCTTTTTGTGTCTAATTTTGACACAAATCAAGTGTGAATGGACAAGTATTCTTATATAGCGAACGCTCACGGTGATTACATCGATGGGCTATATGAAGATTATCAAAACGACCCCTCAAGTGTTGATGAGACGTGGAAACGTTTTTTCGAAGGATATGAGTTTTTCTTAACCAAATTTGGTAAGAATGGTAAAGTTCCCGATGTCAAATCGAGCACCGGAGAAAAGACGATACAAATAACTGGAGATAAAGAGGTGAATGTTCGGGATTTAATTCACGCTTACCGATCAAGAGGTCACTTAAAGTCATCGACTAACCCAGTACGTCAACGTCGTGATCACAAAGCACATCTGGAGCTGGAGGATTTTGGATTGTCTGCAGATGATCTGGATACGGAGTTTCAGGTAGGCGAGATAATGGGGATTGGCAAAGCGAGTCTACGAAGTATCGTGAATGCGCTCCGAACGATTTATTCTGGATCCGTAGGTTTCGAATATATGCATATTCGAGAACCAGAGATCATGGAATGGTTTAAAAAGAAGTCGGAATACGAATCGCTAAACTTCAATCCTGCAAAAGAGGAAAAGGAAAGAATTCTCCGAAAACTCAATGAGGCTGTTGTTTTTGAAAATTTTCTTCACACTAAATATGTCGGCCAAAAGAGATTCTCCTTGGAAGGAGGAGAAACAACTATTCCAGCCTTAGACGCCATCATCAATAGAAGTGTGGATCTAGGATGTGAGGAGATCATGATAGGAATGGCTCACAGAGGACGGCTTAACGTTTTGGCCAATGTGATGGGCAAAACGTACGACCAGATTTTCCATGAATTCGAGGGGAATGTGAACTCCGATTCTACCATGGGGGATGGGGATGTAAAATACCATCTTGGATTTTCGAGTCAGTTGACATCACCCAGCGGTAAGTCTGTGAACATCAAATTGGCCCCAAACCCTTCACATCTTGAGGCGGTGAATCCTGTCGTGGAAGGTTTCGTCCGAGCTAAGGCTGATATTATGTACGAAAACGACTACTCAAAGGTAATGCCGATCCTTATCCATGGGGACGCTGCTATAGCTGGACAGGGTGTCGTTTATGAGGTTGCTCAAATGTCTAAATTGGATGGGTATACCACAGGAGGTACTATTCACTTTATTATCAATAACCAAATTGGTTTTACCACCGACTATGATGAAGCTAGATCGAGTATTTATTGTACGGATGTTGCCAAGACTGTCGATGCTCCAGTACTTCACGTAAATGGTGATGACCCGGAAGCAGTAGTTTTTTGTGCTAAACTAGCCGCGGAGTTTCGTCAGAAGTTCCGAAGAGACATCTATATCGATATGGTATGTTATCGTCGCCATGGACACAACGAAAGCGATGAGCCTAAGTTTACGCAGCCTTCATTGTATAATACCATCTCGAAGCATGCGAACCCAAGAGAGGTATATAACAAAAAATTGATAGAACGGGGAGATGTAGATGCTAATCTCGCCAAGTCAATGGACAAGGAGTTTAAGGCGACACTGCAAGACCGACTGAATATGGTGAAGCAGCAATCGTTACCATACACACCTCAGCAAGTGGAAGTGGAGTGGAAGAAACTTCGTATTTCGAGTCCTGAAGATTTTGATCAGAGCCCCGATACTTCAGTAGAGCCCTATATTGTGGAGCAGGTTGGACATTGTTTAACGAAAATCCCAGATGGCTTTAAACCTATCAAGCAGATAGAGAAAGTCATCAAGCAGCGCAAGGAAATGTTCTTCGACAAGAAAGAGTTGAATTGGTCAAGTGCTGAGCTATTGGCCTACGGGTCGTTGTTGTTGGAAGATAAAATAGTTCGTATTGCCGGTCAGGACACGCAACGAGGAACTTTTTCACATAGACACGCTGTAATTCGCGATTCAAA
>CAYMST010000255.1:5083-6969 GCA_964393115.1 uncultured Roseivirgaceae bacterium
CAAACACGAATCAGGCCTATTACAGTCTAAACCATTTATCAGCAGATCAACCACCGTTCAATATTTATAACTCCTTTTTGTCGGAGTTTGGTGCATTGGGATTTGAATTTGGTTATTCCATTGCAAATCCAAATTCACTAGTGATTTGGGAAGCTCAGTTTGGTGACTTTGCGAATGGTGCTCAAGTAATGGTTGATCAGTTCATCAGTTGTGCCTATACGAAGTGGCAGAGAATGAGTGGTTTGGTACTGCTGCTTCCTCATGGATATGAAGGACAGGGGCCAGAACACTCTAGTGCTAGGCCAGAGCGCTACCTTCAAATGTGCTCAGGTAATAATATGTTCTTCTGCAACCTGACGTCGCCGTCGAACTTTTTCCACATGATGAGAAGGCAAATGGCCCTGCCATTCAGAATGCCATGTGTAGTGATGTCGCCTAAATCATTATTTAGGCATCCATTGGTCGTTTCTCCAATTGAAGAGTTTACCTCGGGACGGTTTAGAGAAATTATCCCTGACGAATACGTGGAAGAGGACAAAGTAGATCGAGTACTACTTTGCTCTGGTAAAATTTATTTCGAATTATATGATCGTCAGCAGCGTGAGAAACGCAAGGATGTAGCGATTATAAGGTTAGAGCAAGTTCATCCATTTCCTAAGAAACAGTTGGAAGAGCAATTGAAGCGCTACAAGAATCCGAAGGTAGTTTGGGTTCAAGAAGAACCTGAGAATATGGGGGCTTGGACATTTATCTTGAGGACTTGGAAAGAGGTTCAGCCTTTAGTGGCTTGCCGAAAATCAGCGGCGTCTCCGGCAACAGGATTTATGAAAGTCCACCAAGCAGAGCAAAAAAAAATTATCAATAAAGCATTTACAATCTAGATTATAAACAAATGAGTTTAGAAGTAGTAATTCCATCGGTTGGTGAATCCATTTCAGAGGTTACCATATCCCAGTGGCTCAAAAAGACGGGAGATGTCGTCGACATGGATGAGGTGATCGCCGAGCTGGAATCGGATAAAGCTTCATTTGAGCTCACTGCAGAGTCAGCAGGTGTTTTAGAAGTACTGGTTGAGGAAGGTGAAACAATCGAAGTCGGGGCTCTAGTATGTAAAATAGATACGGCGAGTGCTCCAGAATCTTCATCAGAGGTCGTAGAAGAGGAAACCACACCATCTAGTAACGGCAGTGCTACAGGTCAGACGCTATTAATGAAAGTACCGGCAGTTGGCGAGTCTATTACTGAAGTAACCATTGGTGATTGGTCAAAAAGCGATGGTGATCCTGTTGAAATGGATGAAGTAATCGCTGAGATAGAATCCGATAAGGCTACCTTCGAGCTTACCGCTGAAGGTTCTGGAATATTAAAAATACTTGTTCAATCAGGAGAAACAGTAGATGTTGGTGCCCCGATTTGTGAAATACAAGTAGTAGGTGGCGGACAGGTGAAGTCTAAAGAGTCTGTCCCAAGTACGGTCAGTCCTGATCCAGCTGCATTGGCTGCACCATCGGGTGGTAACGGATATGCTAAAGGTCATGCTTCGCCGGCGGCGAATAAAATATTGGCTGAAAAAGGAATTACAGCGGCAGAAATTCAAGGAACTGGCGTAGGAGGTCGGGTGACAAAGCAAGACGCTCAAGCGGCCGTAAAAGCAGCTCCTGCTCCAAAGCCAGCGGCTAAACCAGCTTCTGCCCCTGCTGTAGCACCTAGTCAAGAAGGTCGTGGTACTGAGAGAAAGAAAATGTCCGCTCTTAGAAAAACGATCGCTAAGAGATTAGTAGCTGTTAAGAATGATACGGCGATGTTAACAACCTTCAACGAGGTTGACATGAAGCCGGTCATGGACTTAAGGAAGAAATACAAAGAGAAGTTCAAAGAGAAACATG
>CAYMST010000256.1:0-6913 GCA_964393115.1 uncultured Roseivirgaceae bacterium
AAAGATCAAAGAACTCAGAGGACAGGTTGAACACTACACTGATTATCACCAACATACTTTTGTGTATGCCTCTAACTCCAACATTAGATATGAAATCAATGGCGACTTTACTCTTTCTGAAGATGCTGACTTTGAGAACATTAAATTAACGGAAGAACAAATCCGTGACTTTAAGATTACTCAAATACTGTGGAGGCAATAAAAACGCTGTATAACAAGGTGTAAGACACCATGCCCATCCGCAGCTTTGAGTGCTTTCTGGTGGGGTCTGGCTGATCCGCGTCACAAGTTTTGCTAGAGCTAGACTCTGAGGTTTGGCTGTTTGGAAAATCTTCTTTGCGTAAAGGGGTTTGGCTGTTTATGGAGCCAACACTGCTCACTGCAATTCCGCAAAACTTGTTAGGTTTGTGCAGACCAAAGCTGTAACGCACGGAGCTTACAGGGTCGTTGTAGATAATGACTTAAATTAAACTAACTACTATTAAAAATTTCTTCACAATACTGATCCCGTTATTATGGCTCGGCGGCCCACTTCTCATGACAATATCTGTCAATCGAGTAAACTTTCTGTACAAACTTGATCCTGTACAATTGGGGATTGAACTAAAACGGCGCACTTGGGGTCCATCAATCAAAGACATGAAATTGGTTAAAATAAAGACCCAAAACAAGGATATAATTGCCAAAATAGACTTCTCAATTTCGTTATATAGAATTGGAGTAGCCTGCATGGTTTTAGCGGTGGTCATAATGTTTTCAATGAGCACTTTAATAGAAAACTAAACTTTAGCGATCGAAATAATACCTACAACAATACGTAGGTAAGTATCATGCCATATCTTATTAGCAAAGAACATATCACAATATCTATCAATTCTAAAGCAGGAGTTTGGAATAAGATAAAGAACTGGTTAATACAAAGAAGAACCAAAAAACGTTGAATTTTGGCTAGTTGATTTTGACAAGAACGAGATAAAGCAAACACTAGGTCTTGAGTATGATAAGAGACCAATACCGAGGACAAAACGTCTCGATATTGAACTTAACAACAACCAAATCCCTCAACTTGAAGAAGTAGGTCAAGACTTGTTTGATGACATTTATAGACTTTCATCCTTAACCAACTGGAATGAGCTTCTAAAAACGCATAAGAAATATAAATCAAGATGGTATAGTAGCGAACTTCACTATCCTATCCTCTTAATTGATTCTGAAGGTTACGTTGACACTTTTGACTCGTATGATTCGATCAAATACGAATTTGAAGGCTACTCATATGAACTTGAAGACCAACAATTTATTGTCGATTCAAATGGGAATGGTAGGAAATTGGAGTACTGGAACTTTGGACATCCTGTGGGTATTGTGATTCCCTCGAATAAGATTGAGGCACTTACAAGTGAAGACATTTCTAAGATGACCAACAACAAAATAAATGACTGGTTAAAAAATACCTACAACAATTGCGAATCTCGCCATGGTGCATTCTGCTAGTTCGAACAGCTCTGCCTTCTATTTGCACCGGAAAATCTTTCGAACCGCGCAGGCGATATTCCTCACTGAAATAAAAAACGTAACGATCAAAATCGAAGATTTTCCTACATTGTATCTAAAACAAATTACACGTCAAGCACCACAGCGGATAGCATGGCGTTGTAAGCCATTCGTGATCTTATGAGCTACAAATCAAGCTGGCATCATTACATCCCTGAGTTTCTTATTAAAGGGTTTACAAATGAGGTTGGTAGGGTGTTCCTTTATGATCCTGAAAGAGATCAAATATTAATTAAAGAACGCCCTACCAAAAGTGTCTTCTGGGAAAAAGATAGAAACACTATTAAAATCGGTGAGTTCAAGACTTCAATTATTGAAGAATCTACTTATCAGCCAATTGACAACAGAGGATCAGAAGCAGTTAATTTCTTGCGGAATGTAAACCTGAAAGATGGCGAAATTCCGATTTCTCATGTCTACAACCTGGATATCTTTCTACTAAACCTTTTTTGGCGAATTCCGAAATCAGATAAAGTTTACGATCTTATCTACGATATATTAAACCATGATTTACCAGAAAAAGAATAACATAAAGAATGGCTTAAAAAACACCAAAAGCCTCCTATTCCTTCGAATGACTATACAGTTATTGAGAATTGGATGGTAAATCGAATTATGCCGAGTATCCAACCCATGATTAAAAAAATAGATCTTTTAATACATGATTCGATACCAAATCTCGTCTACGCAATAAAATGGGGTAATGCTTATTATGGTACAAATGAACTTGGTTGGCTAGTTGAAATAGCCGCTTATGATGTTTCCGTCAACATTGTGTTTTTAAACGGTGTAGCTTTAAATCCTCAACCACCTTTAGGCAAAGGTGAATTAACCAGGTATTTTAAATTGAAGGAAATAGAAGAAAAAAACATCGCCAACTTCGTACAGCAAGCAGGACAGATAAGTGGTTGGAGTTAGTTTAAAACATTGAAATATATGAATCCAGAAGTTAAAGAATTCAACGATAGTCAGGGTAATGGAGATATAATCATTTGCGATTTACTTGCATCAATTATTGATAAATATTTGCCAGAAGCCGAAAACAAAATTTGGCATAGGCATCCTGTTTGGTTCTTGAATGAAAATCCTATCGTTGGATATAGCAAACTCAAGGCCGGAATTCGTCTCATGTTTTGGAGTGGGGTATCATTTGAGGAAGAGGAATTAAAACCTGGTACCGGAAAGTTTAAAGACGCCTCAAAATTATATACTTCCAAAGATCAAATAGATGAACATAACATAAAGCGTTGGATTACTAAATCAAAAAAGATACAGTGGGATTATAAAAACATCTATAAAAGAAAAGGGGAACTGCTAAGACTAAAATAAAACTACCGCCAGTAGACACCATCATCCATAAGCCTAGGCCGGCAGCGCTAACTGAGCTATTTGCGGAGGCTGGTGGAATGAGATACTTTTATAGATATTTAAGAAGTCCAGTTTATAGATGACAGCTGTTCGTTATGAGCAAAATCACAAGTACAAAATTATGAATTTCAAAACAAGTTACCTCTTAATAATATTTTCACTGGCTATATCAAATATTCAAGCTCAAGAGGTTGGGTATATGTTTAGTATGGGTGGAAATGAATATGACCAATTTATTAGTCACGAACACGCTAACACGTACGATTTAAAATCTTCTGTCAACTTAAATTATGACTTTGTCTCAGGAATGGCTTTTGACCTTGATGGAAACGGCCAAGAGTATAATTATATGAAATTGACTCATAATGGTATTGATGTAAAAAAAACCAAGACTGACTATCCAGAAAAAATCGATTTAAAATTATTTAGCAAATTTACCCTAGGTGGAGATACACTTATAACCATTGCTGATACGGTATTAAACCTAAAGCCGAAATTCAGAAAATATATTATACTCGGAAAAACAGATGAGACAGAGGATTATCTGCTATTTCAACAAAAACTCAAAAACAAGACTAGGTATTACCTGAAAAACAAGCATACTAATAAATGGCTAGTGATTAATTATAGGTTCGACCATGATTTTCAAAACGAAGTAGTTTCTTTATTTGATCATGTGCCATACATTAAGTTGAAAAAGACTTCTTTTGGTTACAATGACATCAATGCCCTAGTGAAATCAGTTAGGTATTACGAAAAGTATAAGGCTAATGAGAGCTTTTATTTCAATAGTCTCATGAGTGACGTGGCCGATACAGCTAGAATGAGTTACTACTGTCAAGTCGAAAATCTAGTGGATTCATTATGGACTATTTCTTTTTACAACAAGAAAGGACAAAAACTTCTCAAAGGAGAGTACTCAAATGTTGCCCCTTTAACCAAGCATGGTAAACTTGAATGGTTTTATCCAGATGGAAAGATTAGAAAAGAAGCTGAGTTTGTTGATGGTGATTTAGAGGGTTCTTATCTCGTTTATAATCATGATGGAACAAAGCACTGTACGTTCAAGTATACCAAAAAGGGCAACATGAAAGTGTTGAGCATTTTCGACGATAACGGTGTAGAACAAACAAAAGACATTGAAAAACATACCTATTATGACTATATAAACGATCGTACTTTAAATATTCGATACGAATACAATAAGCTGGATAAAATCAGTTATGTCGACACAAAAACTGGAATCAAGTATTATTTATTGACTGACCTTCCTGCTTCTTCAAAAACTAAAGTTGACTTAGAGTATCCTCAAAATGAGCTCAAAAAGGGTATAGAAGGCATGGTAAGAATCAAGATAATACTTGACGAAAAAGGAGGTATTTTGGAATACAAGGTTTTGTCTACTACTGACAGACAATTTATAAAGCCTAGCACTGATTTCCTTCTTAGTAAAGAATCAATGAAGTTTAAACCTGCAGCTAACACTAGAGGTAAAGTTAAAAGTGAATTTATATACACAGTCATGTATCAAATACACAGGACTATTATTCGAAGCAATTACGATTTCATGTTTCACCATAATATGATGATGCAACAGCAAATGATGATGACACCACAAATATCAGCCCCTACCGGATTCTAAAATTTACTTTGTAAAGATGCTCATGACAAACGCTTTGTGTGTGTTATGAGCATCCTAGTGGTATAGGAAAGAGTAGTTCATTCTATCTACCAAAATTTCGAATTGGCGTTTGGGAGTATTAATTTAACATCAAAACAAAGTTTTGGCTAACGTTTTGCAAAATTGAAAGATTCGTGATTTTCAATTCCGCACCACATATAGCTTGGCATTAGCCATTATAATGAGGATTTTCACCCTAACTTTCATACTATTGTTATCTACATCAGAATTGCTCTCACAATCAATTGTTAGAGGAAAAGTCAGCAATGTAACCGGTGAAGGAATACCCAATATCATCATTCTTGAGGAAGGAACCAACTACGGCACTAACGCTGACGAGGGAGGATTCTTTGAATATCAAATTCAATCGGATACAACCAAACTCTTGATTTCATATATAGGCTGCGATACTCTTGAATGCATTATTCATACAGATACTATACACATTGGCTTGCCATTGGAGGGAGTTATAACCCTTTAAACAATCAATATGGCCTTGAGATAAGCAATGCCTACGATGAATCCAGTCTAATTCATTTTGAAGATCATCAAGATGATTTTCTCGCTAAGCTGAGCTTTCAGTCTGACTTTAAATCTGATTTCTCCTACCACGGAGAATTTGGTTGGAAGTATTTATACAACAAATTTATTTCTCGGTTAACTGTTGGATATTTAAGACGTAAAATGAGTTCCTTTTCATTTTTGAACACTGAGACATATGTAACTTTCAATGGACATATACCTAACCTAATCAACTTGACATTTAGAATGGGATATCAGAAACTAAATGGATTAGAAAATTTCGGCCTTAATATCGGAACAAAAAAAAGATTAGGGCACGATCTACATATAGGTGGTTCCTCAGGATATTATAAGGATTATTTTCAACATAGATTGTACTTACTCTACCTAGTTCGTTCAGATGATATATCAACTCATCATAACATTCTAAGTCACAAGATCAGCTACGAATACATTAACCGTTTTAACTTTCTAACTTTCACAGTCGCCAAGCCATTTGTACGAAATAAGAATCGATAATTATCAATTGTTAACAGAGTGTTTTAATGGCATTAGTATAGATGCTTTTGGAGACACAGTCGAACCTGAGATGCGCTTTATTCTAAATTGGTCCAAGACGTATAGTCCGCCTCCGCGGCAAAAACACATGAGTCTAATCTCTTATTCAATTATCTTCGTGCAGCATCAAACTATATCAAACATTCTACAGCAATCGGGCCGTCAGCGAAAATTAAAAAATGAAGACGATTAAAATAATTTTTCTTCTGCTCGAAATTTTGATTTTGTCAAGCTGCTCAATGAAAGATGAAGAAAAATTGGATAAAATATTGAACTCAGAAGAGTTGACTATCCAACAAAACACGTTTGGGGGTATCACGGGGTACTATGAACAAATCTTCCACTTGAAGAAAGGTGAATATGAATCACTATTGTTAATTGATGAAGGAACAGACTATCAGACATTTGTTCGTATACAAGAAAAGAAAGAACTTTTAAAATTGTTCATTCGAAAAGCATATGAATCAAATAACCCTGATAAAAAAATGTCTAATTCTTGCCTAACAGGAATTAACTCAGAATATATTATTAGAAGTGGATGGACAACTTTAACATTAAGACCAGATGAGAAATGTGATTCTATCTTTTCTTTAATAGTCGATAACAAAGAATGAAAAACAGCACTACAACAAGGTGCATAGGTAAACCTAAAGTGAGAAGCTTCGAATCTGGTCCACCACTTAAAATAAAGTATGAAACGGCACAAGATACAAATAACATTCAAAGTTGTAAAGTCAAAAGGAATTCCTTCTGACTTTACATATTTTGTTTCGACTATTCAAGACAAGGTCGATACTATTGATGAGCTAAAGCCTGATCTTTTTGATATCGAACTCCTGACGGGAACGGCCATTGATCACTATACAAATAAGGCAATTAAATATTCTGCCATTGACCTCCTCGGACCGATCGTTTTGTAAGGCAAAATGCTTCTGTATTTATGAAAGGTGACCGAGAAATAAGTGTACTTGCACAAAGAAGAGAAGCCTTTTTAGAAAAGGTGAAGTTAATCTAGAAAAATCGGAGCGAATCGCTTTCACAGTTATTAGCTGATATTCCTCAAGTATTAAGCCAGAATACTTAATGGCTAAATACAGAATATTTGAAGCTCATTCGACGCGTAGTCCTGCTTACCTTTGAAGATTAATATAATAAAAGAAAGATTATTTAATACTTATTTAATTTGAATTTAAAGGTAATATGGTCAAGATAGTTAGTCAAATTATACTG
>CAYMST010000257.1:0-6833 GCA_964393115.1 uncultured Roseivirgaceae bacterium
CATCAAGATGACTTTGGAGAGCCAGAAACGACCTTTTTGATTTGTGCATTCTGGTATGTGGAGGCACTTGCTTGTGTGGGTAGAATAGATGAAGCAATCAAGAACTTTGAAAATCTCATTTCTTACTCAAATCACGTCATGTTACTCAGTGAGGATGTGAATGAAAAGGATGGTAGTATGTGGGGGAACTTTCCGCAGGCTTATAGTCACGTAGGTTTGTTAAATGCTGCTACTCGAATAGCGCGCAAAATCGATCGGCCAGACTTCTTATAAGTGAATCACAATTCACTAAATTCAGATCTCGTGGGCTTGTTCGGAGGTTGTTGAATAGAAAGCGAAGGCCTTGGCCTTCGCTTTCTAGTTTTAATTACCAAATTCATTCAAATAGTCTACTAACAATATGGGGTCATTATCCAAAGACCAATCTCGCACGTCTTCGTAAGAATCTCGAGCCGTTTCACTTCTAAAATCGAAAACACCATAATACGGTAGATTCGAAATATTGGGGACATAAACCTTTACCCTTTTGGCCAAGTTGGGGTAAGTAGATTGAATAAAGCGTAACTCATCTATGAAAGCCTTTTGGGACAATTGATCAGTATTTACATCGGCTCTTTCTAGCGCTAATTTTAAGAAGTCTTCACGTGCTCGGGTGACATTTAGGAAATTAAGTTCTTGCTCCCAATTCATGATTTCGTTTTTCTGATAACTTACTATAAACACGGTATCAAAAGCCATTTGCTCCATTTCCTGAAATTTGAGCACGACATTGATTGGGATGTTTTCCTCTAGACCGCCATCGACATAAGTTTCATTACCAATTTTAATCGCTGGAAAAGCAACTGGGAATGAACTTGTAGCCATAAGAGCTTCTGTGATGGTAGCCTCAAATGTGCGTCCAGGGAGTCCCGTGATATTGGTTGCCACAGTTATCTTAGAATCAGAAAGCCGAGTAGCTGTAAGCGCGCTATTGACAATAAGGTCATCAAGAGAATTAAATCCTAATTCAGCTATAAAGACATCCTTAAAGGTCTTGTGAAGTGGCTTCGTACTTACTGGTAGATTGTTTCTGTCATTTTCTAAAATGTCACTTCCAGAAATGCTAAATACTAGCTGTTTATAATCCTCCCAATCGAAGTTATTGGTTTGGTCTAATACACCGTTTAACATGATGGTATTGATACCTCCAGAACTCACACCTGTGATTAGGTTCAAGGTGCTCAAGTTCAATCTTCCTGTATTGTCAAGCCGTTCCAATAATGCAATTTGCTGGGCAATTCGGGCTGAGGCACCTGTGATTACCACCGCGTTACCCAGTCCGGCTGTTTCTATATCTTCAAAAATCTCAATGGCCTCTTCTTCTTCACATCCAGAAACGACGAATAGTGATACGCATAGAAATGAAATAATAAATAACTTTTTCATAGTGGTGTTTTTATCGTTCTGCTCTCTCTTTTCTTCTCAACTGAAATTCAAGCCGCGCACTTACTGAAGATACGCGTCCAGATATATGGTTAAGTTCGAAATTCTCTTCTTCTACTAATGCAGCATCTTTATACTGATTACTGTATGAAAAGGCCAGTTTGAACTTTCCAAGTTTGTAACCTAGACCTCCGCTAAAGTATGCACCAGTACTCAGAAAGAATGAATACCCACCATCTAGTCTTAAGAACGGTGTGTTCTTGTTTCGGGAAAAATTTAGATCATACCTTAAGTGGAGCGGAAGAGCAATCGCAAAAATTCTGGCGTAATATGTCATGTTAGCTACTGCAGCGAGCGTATGGTGATCACCTAGCTTAACATTAAATTGGGTGAACAATTCTACTCCCGGGTAGAATTTTGGCTCCCACATTCGCTGAAGTTCCTGCTCAGCAAATAACTGTGGATCCAGGTATTGTGTGCTTTGATTTATACCTACTCCTACAGATAAAAACTTCTTGCCTTGTGCAGCAAGATCAGCCGATAGCAACAAGCACATAAGTGTACCTAAAATTAATTTCATAGAGTTTATAATGGATTGTAAGTCTATGAATTTATGAGACAAAACGCACTTCTACAAGAAAACCCTTCCAGTATGCGCTTGCTGTTCGATAACTGGAAGGATTTTCACGGTAGTTAAACTTACAGTGTTGTTAACAAACTTTAACACGCTACAAAATCATGTTTTTCTCTTGCTTCTTAAAATTGCAGATTGTAATAGCTTTTAATTAATTATCACTTAAATAAACTTCTATGTCAATCGTCGTAGAGAACCTCACCAAATCCTATGGTGAACAAAAGGCGGTCAACAATATCTCATTCGAGATCAAGACCGGCGAAGTGGTGGGTTTTCTAGGTCCTAACGGAGCTGGAAAGAGTACCACGATGAAAATGATAACGTGCTTTATGGCCCCTTCAGGAGGAGACGTGAGGTTAGACAACCTTTCTATCAAGTCTGACCAAGAAGAAATAAAGCGAAAGATCGGTTACTTGCCTGAGAACAACCCTCTTTATTTGGACATGCCGATTATTGACTACCTACGCTTTTCTGCCGAGATACAAGGCGTTGAGAAGAGTTTGATCTCTAAGCGTATTGGGGAAATGGTCGATAAGTGTGGTCTTGAAGTAGAGAGACACAAAAAAATTGGTGAGCTTTCAAAAGGATATCGTCAGCGTGTAGGGTTGGCGCAAGCCATGATCCATGATCCTGAAGTTCTCATCCTTGATGAACCAACTACCGGTTTAGACCCTAACCAGATTGTTGAGATCAGAAAGCTGATTAAGGAGCTGGGACAGGAGAAAACAGTGATATTGAGTTCTCACATTCTATCGGAAGTGGAAGCTACCTGTGACCGTATTTTGATTATTAAACGCGGCAGAATCGTAGCTGACGGTACGTCAAATACGTTGCGTCAGCAGGCTCAAGGGCAAGAGTTGTTGACTATACAAATAGAAGGTGCTTCCCAAGATGAGTTGAATAAGGCTCTTTTAGGACTTCCGTCTGTCGAGCGGGTAAATGCTATTTCTGGTAAGAGTGATTCTTTTACAGTACAGAGTAAACCTGATATTTCGAGCCGCAAGGAGATTTTCGATCTGTGTGTGGCGAATAAATGGTACTTACTAGAGATGAGTGGTATCGAGACGAGTTTAGAGGATGTCTTTAGAGAACTAACAAACTAAGAAGAAATGAGTAAGATTTGGATATTAACGAAACGAGAGCTGTCATCTTTTTTTGATTCTCTTATTGCGTATGTAATGATTGTCGTTTTCCTAGGGCTAAGCGGCTTTTTCACCTGGTTGTTTGGAAATAATGTTTTCTTAATTGGCCAGGCAAGTTTACAAGTGTTCTTTGGTATCGCCTTTTGGACGTTGTTCTTTTTTATACCGGCTATTACCATGAAAATGATTGCGGAGGAAACCAGATCAGGAACGATTGAGCTATTAAGTACTAAAGCTGTTTCGGACTGGCAAATTGTAGTCGGGAAATTTTTGGCGTGCATGCTGCTCATTGGAATAGCACTTGCTTGTACCATTCCTTACTACATCACGGTAAGCCAGCTAGGGTCAGTTGACCACGGAGGCATCATTGGCGGGTATTTTGGTCTCTTACTATTATCAGGTGCCTATGTAAGCATTGGTATTTTTGCAAGTAGCGTGACTACCAATCAAATTGTTGCGTTCCTTCTGGCACTAGGAATAGGTCTATTTTTTCAGATTTTATTTGATATGATCTCCGCCAACTTTACGGGAGTTGTAGGAAACACTTTTAATTACTTGAGCGTCAGGACGCATTTTGAATCACTCGCGAGAGGGGTGATTGATACCAGAGATGTGATATACTTCCTGACAATCATATTATTAGGATTGATATTTTCTCAATCGATGTTGTCCAAAAGAAACTGGCAGTCATAAGCAATAGAAAACATGAAGAAAACAAATATATTCATACAACTAGGGATTGTCGTTGGTATTATTTTCGTCGTCAACCTCATCTCAAATCAGCTGTATTTGCGACTTGACTTTACAGCAGATCAACGTTATACCTTGAGTAAAGCAACGGAAAAGACGCTTGAAGATCTTGATGATATCATAACGGTAAAAGCATATTTCTCAGAAGAGTTGCCCCCGCAATTACTGCGTAATCGTCGTGATTTCGAGGACTTATTGGTGGAGTATGAGAACAGATCAAATGGTAACCTGGTATACGAGTTTATCAGTCCCAATGACGAAGAAGAGGTAGAGCAAGAAGCTTTACAAAAAGGGATACAGCCTGTTATCATAAACGTCACTGAGAAAGATCAGGTACAGCAGATGAAAGCCTATATGGGTGCTGTTTTAACAATGGGAGAGAAGACTGAGGTTATTCAAGTAGTGCAGCCTGGTGCCAGTATGGAATACGATTTAACTACGGCGATCAAAAAGGTGGCTGTAACGGATAAGCCAAAAGTCGCCTTGATACAAGGGCACGGTGAACCTGCATTATCTTCCATGGTACAGTTAGGTCAGCAATTAAGTGTGTTGTATGACGTAGAACCGTTCAGTCTTTCTGATTCTGCAAGTATACCATCCTACTACCAAGCTATCATGTTGATCGATCCAAAGGATTCAATTCCAGCACGAGATTTTTATGCTATGGATCAGTATTTGAAAACAGGAGGGTCAGTATTCATAGGATATGCTAATGTAAAAGGTGACTTACAAACTTCTCAGTTGAGTCCTGCAGATAATATAGGATTAAAAGCCTGGTTGTCGAACAAAGGAATAGAGCTTGGGGGAGAGTTTGTGGTGGATCAACAATGTGCGCCGGTCTCTGTGCGCCAAAACTCAGGATTTGGGTTTATGATGCAGAGCCAGATTCCTTTTCACTACTTTCCGATTGTCTCTGAATTTGCAGATCACCCCATTACCAAAGGCTTAGAATCAGTGTTTTTGCCTTTTACCAATACGGTTTCGGTTACCTCTGTTGATAGTGCTATGAAAGTGACCAATTTGGCATTTTCATCCGAAAAATCTGGGTTCGTATCAGCTTCTGGCTATGTAGATGTACAGAAAAGATGGAGACAAGATGAGTTCTTAAGCGGTCCTCAACCATTGGCGATTGCTGTTAGTGGTAAAATAGGAGCAGCCTCTGCCGCCAAAATGGTTATCGTGTCAAACGGACAATTTGCGGTTAATGGAGAAGGCCAACAGCAACAGCAAGTAAATCCAGATAACATTAATTTTGCGGCAAATTCGGTTGATTGGTTGGCTGACGATACAGGGCTTGTTGATCTCAGAACGAAAGGGATTACCAACAGACCACTGGAGCAATTGGAAGACAGTGAGCGTAACATATATAAGTATGGCAATGTCTTCGCACCCATACTATTGGTGTTGATTTATGCTTTTATCAGAAAGCAACGGAACATGAAGAAGAAGCAGAACTGGTTACAAGGTAAATACTAGAAAAGATGTTGAAAGGACTATCAAATATTAAGTTATTAGCCCTACTTGGCGGACTTGTAGCGGTATACTTTCTAGTAGATATGACTAGAAATACGAAAAGGAGCAGTTCTTTTCGGTCGGAACTAGTTGAGATTGACACAGCTAAGGTGACTAAGCTCGAAGTGAAGAAAAACGCTGAAAAGCTTCTTCTGCTCAAGGAGAGCGCTGAATGGAAGGTGGAGCTCCCCAATGGACGAAAAGTTAGTGCGAAAAGTGCTAGTGTAAAAAGTACTCTCGGCGCTTTATTGAGTATTAAACCCGATAGGTTGGCGGCACGAAACAAGGATAAATGGAAAGATTATCAAGTGGACTCATCAGCCATGCGTGTCCAGACCTTTGAAGGCTCTTCAAAGACGTTGGATTTGATGATTGGTAGGTTTGGTGTCTCAGGACAGCGTTCATATCATTCCTTTGTTCGGTTATTTGATGAAGATGAAGTATATAGTGTGAATAACTTTATGCCATTTTCAGTGAATTCAGACCCCAATAATTACCGGAATTCAGTGGTGATGAAGGCGAATAAAGACTCTATATCTAGCATTAAGTTCAACTATCCCGATAGCGCTTTCGTATTGGAAAAGGCGGTAAGTGGTCAATGGATAGTAGGGGCGCAAGATGCGGACTCTGCAAGTGTAGCTACTTACCTTGGTGATATTGCTTATCTATCGAATACTGATTTTGTGGATGATGTAGATCACCTTAGCGCTTACACGTTTACGGTGGATATCACTATTTCTGGGAAAGACCCAATACAGCTCTTTGCCTACCCGTCCCAAGGAGAGTGGGCGGTTAAATCTTCAAGTAATTCGGAAGAATTTTTTGCCAGTAAAGACCTAGCTGAAAAGCTATTCAAGCCGGCGGCGTACTTCGTGAAATAACGTCAATTCGTTTCTTTGATGATACTTAGTGGGCATTTGATTCGTCGAATGCCCATTTTCATTTGAACTAATTTCGAAAACGGCTCGTTGAGTTCCAGTGGATCATTTTGTATATTTGTCTAATTCAACAACCCCGACTAACGATATGATGGGTAAATCAAAAATAATAGTTGCAATATCACTTCTTCTCTGTTTTGGTGTCTGTTTCGCTGGCGATGGAGAAAAAAAAGAATCCTCCAGTGTGCAATGGATGTCATTAGAAGAGGCCATTGAGAAATCGAAAACTAATCCAAAGAAGATTTTTATTGATGTTTACACGGATTGGTGTGGCTATTGCAAGGTGATGGATAGACAAACCTTTAGTCATCCGCAAATAGCTGAATACTTAAACGAAAAGTATTATGCTGTGAAGTTCAATGCGGAACAACCAGAAGACATACTGTTTAAGGGAAAAACATATAAATTCATTGCGTCTGGAAGAAGAGGATATCA
>CAYMST010000258.1:0-6812 GCA_964393115.1 uncultured Roseivirgaceae bacterium
CGATTATAAGGATGTGCTCTATCAGTTGGTCATTAGCTTTATGCTATTTGCTGGAGCATTACAGATAGATTTTCGCAAGCTTGCTAAGGAAAAAACCCCTATCCTTATACTTTCCTTCACCGGAGTTATCGTCTCTACCCTAATTGTTGGTACATGTTCGTACTTTTTACTTGACGCGTTAGGCCTACACCTCAAATACCTTTATTGCTTAGTTTTTGGAGCCTTGATATCTCCGACTGATCCGATTGCTGTCACCTCAACCCTCAAAAGATTTAATCTCTCTTCTCGTATGGAAATACGAATCGCGGGTGAGTCATTATTTAATGATGGTATCGCAGTAGTGCTGGCACTGACGCTTTTGGACCTTGCTCATGTTGGGGAAGACCACAACCTAGGCATTATGGATGTCATTTATATCTTCTCTACGGATATCGGAGGTGGTGTTGTCATTGGCGTGATTCTTGGGTATATCGGGTTTAGATTGTTAAAATATGTCGATAATGAACAAGTAGAGGTGGAGATATTAATCACCCTTGCCTTAGTAATGGCCGGAGCGCAACTCGCAGAGTTTGTACATGTCTCCAGTAAGCAGGCATGTGTCATCATGGGATTGATTATTGGCAACGAGGGCAAGAGTCAACATGTTACCAGCGCAACAAGTGATTATGTTTTTAAGTTCTGGAGCTTGATGGAAGAGTCCTTCAACGCGATGTTATTCGTACTGGTTGGCCTAGAAATGATTATCATCCCATGGAGACCAGACTTTTTCGCTGCTGGATTTCTTACGTTCAATATTGTCTTATTAGCCAGGTGGATTGGTGTGTCTGTACCGCTATTATCGATGCGAAAACGCTATCCAATTGAGAAAAATGAAATCACCATTCTATCATGGGGTAGTATGAGAGGGGGTATTCCTATTGCCTTATCCTTATCTCTTGACTATTTCACCGGAAAAGAATTGGTGGTAACCATGACCTATATTATCGTGGTGTGTTCGATTCTCTATCAAGGACTTACGATCAGAGGACTACTCAGTAACAACGCTAAGAAACTAGACAAAATACGGCATTCACACTCTAAACTTTAGAAAACACACACTTCGTTAGCGTTGCCTAACTTGCGTGGCGGCCTAAGACCTCTAAAATAAGTAATTAGCAGGTAGTCAATACATCCACATATATATAGATGATATCTCACAATATAGTCATATCGTCGATAATACTGTTTATTTTAGTTTAGTTGTTCAACAAAGGCATATATTGAACGTTTTTTTCCAATAGATACAGCTATGTTGAGGATTTTACTACGAAAGAAAAGGTTTTATGCGCTAACTATCCTATTCGGTTTTTTAGTGTTTTCTTATAACTTCTTAGAGTTAAGGATGAATGATAAATCACTTGAAGAAGAATTATCACAAAACGCATTCAACTACCAAGCAGAAGTAAACTATTTACAATTCAAGGATAGAAAAATTCGCTTTGTCGAGGTTGGAAGTGACGAGTTACCCTTAATCGTATTTATCCATGGTGCTCCTAGCTCTTCATCATTTTGGCTAAGTTACATGAAAGACTCTGTCTTGCTCTCCAACGCTAAGCTATTGGCCGTTGATAGACCCGGCTACGGCTACTCTGGGTTTGGTAGTCCTGAAACGTCCATTGCGAAACAAGCAGAATATATAGCCCCCATTATTAGAGCTAAACGCACTATTCACAAAAAGATAATTATTCATGGATCTTCATACGGAGGGACGCTTACAGCACGGTTGGCAATGGACTACCCGGAGTTAATGGACGGCGTTGTTTTCCAAAGTGCATCGTTGGCACCAGGAAAAGAAACTACCTATTGGATTACACACCCAACCAGTGCGTGGCCACTGAAATGGATTATACCTACCACGTTTCGAATCGCTAATGAAGAAAAATTAAGTCACAAGTCCGAACTCATCAAAATGGAACCCTTATGGGATAAAATTAGTGCCTATGTCACTATTCTCCATGGCAAGAGTGACGGGTTAATTTTTCCAGAAAATGCGCTCTTTGCGCAGGAGCATCTAAAAAATGCTCTAGGTCTTAAACTAAAACTAGTTGAAGATGCGGGACATGATTTAGCATGGACGCAACGTGATCTTATTATCAATTCCTTATTAGAAATCCTCCACGAAAGCACGCATGTAGTGCATGAATCACATTCAAAAAGTTCCAACGAAACTATCTAGGATATTTGATAGCTTTGCGCTTTTCAAAGCATTATGAAGAAAGTTTTTTTTGCTTTTGTGCTACTTGCGCTAATCAACGGGTGTGATACCTCGTCAAAGGAAAATAAAAAGAGACCTCTCGTTAGAAGAAAAAAAACAGAGGTTCTTTCGCCAAAAAGAGGGTCGAAAATAACCTCTGGCGATACCTTGTTAATTCATGTCACTCCCAAAACACCGGACCTCGCTATACAGTCTTTGGTCATGACGGGAGAGTCATTGAAACACTCGGTTGCGTTATCAAATGACCAGTTGTCTTTTGACTCTAAAGCCATGCCTGTTGGCTTTCAAAGTCTACTTGTAAAGGTTCAGCTTTCAGACGGTACCACAGAAACGCATCACCTAACCATACAAGTCCTTTCAGATATTATACCAACTAAGTACTCTTATAGATTAGTCAAAAAGTATCCTCATGATACAGACTCTTATACACAAGGGCTATTTTTCCATCAAGACACTTTATACGAGGGCACCGGAAACTGGGAAGATTCAGAGTTGCATAAAATTGATTGGAGAACAGGTAAGGTACTAAGCCGACAAGCACTTGGAAATAATGAGTTCGGTGAAGGAATAACGATTTGGAATGATAAAATTTACCAACTCACTTGGAAAGCAAGAAAAGGGTACGTTTATGATCTCAACTTCAAGAGGACAAATTCATTTAACTACCCCACTGAAGGGTGGGGACTTACCACAATGGGAGACACCTTGGTGATGTCCTCCGGTTCAAACTATCTACACTTCAAAAACCCATTCGATTTCAGTGAGTATGCGAGCATACAGGTATACGATCAAGATGGACCCGTCGATTCACTCAACGAACTAGAGTATGTGGACGGAAAGATATGGGCTAACGTGTACCAAGAAGACTACATTGCTATTATTGATCCGACTACTGGAAAGGTTACTGGAAAGCTAGATTTAACAGGCATCTTCGATCGTTCAAGCTATCATCAGGAGGTTGATGTATTAAACGGCATCGCTTATCATCCTGATACCCAAACATATTTTGTAACTGGTAAATGGTGGCCTTACTTGTACGAGATACAAATCAGCTCACCAAATAGTTAATACAAAAGCCTAGTCCATTTCCAATATTATTTTAGCTTCATAAAGTCTTTATAACATGCTGAAAAAAGCACTTTACCTGATCTTTTGCCTAGCAAACTCATTTCCATACATCTTAAACATACGTCCTAAGGTTCACCAGTATTTGGATAATTTATTTCTTGAAATATTAATTGATCTGGCGCTTCAAATCCCGTTCTTTCTATTTCTAATGCGTATTGATCCTGTTTTAGACAAAGTAATTGACTGGGTTACCAAGAAGCTAGCCCGTTAATTGCTAGCGAATAACCTTTTCAAAATAGGGAAGAAGGGTCTTGGATAAGGCAGGCAGCTTATCCATAGGAACCGAAAGGCTCACCTTGATAAAACTTGGTTTATCACTGTTAAACCGTTCAGTGAATTCTCTAGAATAGTTCTCTTCTGTGAAGGCATGATCCCATTGATCTTCTCCAACAAAACAAGAAAACCCTAGATCACTCAGCGTCTTTTGTTTTTGTTGAAGGTATGGGAGAAAACTTCCACTGGCATGAATAATATATTGGATATAGTTTCCCCACCAGACCATTGTTCGAAAAAGAATAAAGCCATCTGAGACGTTGGCTTTTGGATAATCCAATACGAAGTAAGGGAGTTCTTTAAAGTTCTCTCCTTTTGATATTTTAGCGCTATTAGAAAACCATGGAGGTAACTCATTCTTCCTTACCTCCACAACTTTCCCCATTTCTTGCCTGAAAGTGTTTAGAGCCTCGAGTATCTTATTTGAGACCTTTCTTTTGATATAAAAGAATTCCTTTTGGTACAAGCAATCCCATTCTTCCGGACTTAACTCTACCACTGTATCAACGCCGAAGCCCATGTAAATCCACTACCAAAAGCGGCAAGACATACTAAATCACCCTCATTGATTTTTCCTTCTTGTAACGCTTCGCTCATGGCAATGGGTATAGACGCTGCTGTGGTATTTCCATATCGCTGAATATTGTTATATACCTGATCATCACCAAGGTTCATCTGTTGCTGGATATATTGACTAATCCTTAAGTTAGCCTGATGAGGAATCAGCATTGAAATATCTTCAGCAGTCTTTTTATTAGCTAATAAGGCTTCATGAATAACTTGCTGGAAACGAACGACAGCATTCTTAAACACAAAATTACCGTTCATGTAAGGGTAGTAACTTAAATCCTTCTCGTCCTTAGTTTCCATAATCTCGGGCACCCATCTTCCTGTATTCGGGCCTATTAGTGCTAGCTCCTTGGCGTGCTTACCTTCCGAGTGCAAGTGCGTAGATAATACTCCCTTGCCCTCAAGGTCGCTACGCTGCAATACCGCAGCACCAGCTCCATCACCAAATATCACAGATACTCCTCTTCCTCGTGTAGTCATATCGAGCCCACCACTGTGTAACTCAGCACCTATTACCAATATAGCACTGTACATCCCAGTCTTAATAAACTGATCCGCAACAGAAAGGCCATAGATAAACCCAGAACATTGATTGCGAACATCAAGTGCTCCAATTTCAGGCAAGCCTAATTGATCTTGTACCATAACGCCAGGACCAGGAAAATAATAGTCTGGACTTAAAGTAGCGAAAACAATAAAATCAACATCTTCTGGCTCTAAGCCAGCATTATCTAATGCCATTCTGGCTGCTTTTGTTCCCATCGTAGAAGGGGTATTTCCATCTCCCTTTTCCACAAATCGACGTTCTTTTATCCCAGTTCTTTCTTGGATCCAACTGTCACTGGTATCCATTATCTTCTCCAAGTCTTTATTTGTTACCACGTTGTCTGGCACATAATGGCCAACACCGGTTATTTTGCTCTGATACATATTATTATAATTTGACTGAGTCACTCAAGTAAATTTGCACTCTTCGGTCGCAAAATAACCTGATTTGTACTATTTCCCTTAGTTTCTTATTCCTTACTAATGAATTTAACGCTCAAGAGAAGAGCTATTACCACGGTCTTTAACATTAAGCCCGAGCACCTGGTTTGCCCTCTTTTGCATTATAGTAAATCCGTTGTGTAGGGTAAGCAAAATCAATATCATCACAGGCGGCAAATGCTAGCAGTACTTCTTCCCATATTTTATGCTCAGAAGCTCGACGTTGGTTATGCTTGCACATAAAGCGCATGGTTAGCATAACACCAGCATCTTTGACATCAGTGAAAACCGAGGGTTCAATAGAAGTATCTTCTAGAAAGAACTGCTTGGAAGCATCTAACAACTCTTTTTCCGCTTCCTCCGAAAACTTCTCGCCATGACCAACTATGATATCATTCAAAATCTGCTTGGCCTTTTGCCAGTTGCTCTCAAACGTGACCAATACCCCTATCTCATTCCAGATAAATTGAAAGGCCTGATTGAAATTGGCTTGTGGCTGCCGAAAGACAACACCATTGGGGATGTGGATAATACGACCGGTAGGCTGGTCTGCATCCACCCAATTATTGATTTCATGAATGGTAAACTGAAAAATACGAATGTCAATCACATCACCTAAATGGTCTCCTATTTGCACGCGATGCCCTACTTCAAAAGGTCTTCGTCCGAGTATGAATATCCAACCTGCAAAGTTCACAATTGGGTCTTGTAAAGCGATCGCCAATCCTGCAGAAAGCAACCCTAAAAACGTGGCTAGAGAGCCAAACTGATCAATCCATATTGCTCCAACTACAACCGATAATAGGATGTAATACACGTTACGAATGAAGTTGCTCCAGTAATACCGGTCCTTAGGATCATTTTGTTTTCTTAAAACAAGTCGACGTACAATTCTTCTCGCAGCAACTAATCCTATAAAAGCAGTAAGCGTAAATATGAGCTTTTGGACGATAATAGCGCTAAGTTGCAGATTCTCACTTAACCATTGGAATACCATACTTTCGCTACTTATTTAGAACTCCAAAAATAATTATACAAAAAGTGTCGATTTGAAAAGCTACTCGATCAGATTCTGATTTCATCTACAATACCATTTAAACAGACTTGAAATTGCATGAATATAGCTACAATATCACTCATGAGCGTTATTTACATGGAGTTTGTTCGATCAACAGGATTGGTTTGATACCATTTGTGGTGTATAGTGACATATTAGTTTACGAAACTGGTTTTTTCTTATTCAAGGCAAAAAACGCAGACCTAGCAGTGCTAGGGCGAGGCTTTTTAACGAAGAAGAAGGAAAAAACAGGAGTGAAATACACGTCACTACATAACATAAATGGTTTGGGGCAACATTTACCTTGGTAAGTACTGGAGGACGCAAGAGTCATCTACGAAATACTTATTTGGACCTCAGCTAAACCATCTCTCCTTTTACGAGATTGTATTTATTGTCTTCTAATGTTTGAACTTTATGCTTAATCGTTGAAAGCCATTTTTCGGATTCTATTTTCAACTGATACTCATCAGTTCCTTTATCCTTAGCTGTGGTCTCTAGTGTTTCGCTAAGCCTTGAGAGTCCGTATAAACCCACCATAGA
>CAYMST010000259.1:0-6788 GCA_964393115.1 uncultured Roseivirgaceae bacterium
TAAAACCTAAAATAGAGAACGAGCATACTAACCAAAAAAAAATAGATAAGGCTGAATTGACGGGTTTTGCTATTTAACTTACGATTTATGCTCAATATGTAAGCAGTCCTTTGTTGTAGAGTATGAATGTTGCCCAAGCGAAAGCAATACCTTTAGAAGAAATCCTTTCAAAACAAGGCTACGAACCAGTAGAAACAAGAAAAAATGGTCGTGAACTCTGGTATTTTTCCCCATTTCGAGACGAAAAAACGCCCTCCTTCGTCATAGATACCGTTGAAAATATATGGAATGACTTTGCTGAAAGTGGGAATCAACATCAAAATTGTGCAGGTGGGAAAGTCATAGACTATATGATCAAACATCAAAACACGGATGTTTCAGGCGCATTGAGTGCATTAAAGCAACTTTTTGGGGGTCAAGTACCACAAAATAGAAGACCACACTCAGAGGGGCTTAAATTGCAAAAAAATGAATTGCTGAAAGTTCTCTCGATCAAGCCTGTATTTTCTGATGCTTTGTTTCAATATCTCCAGAGCAGAAAAATTGATAGGAAACTTGTTGATAGATACCTTAAGCAAATACTTTTTCTCAACATACAAACGGGTTCACAAAGCTTTGCTCTCGGTTTTAAAAATGACATTGAAGGCTTCGAAATCAGAAATAAGTATTTTAAAGGGCTGATTGGTGAACGCTCAATAACGGCTATTGAAGGACAGGGCGATCACAAATCAGTACAGCTCATAGAAGGCTTTTTTGACTTCCTTTCACTGATGACAATCTACCAAAAGGAAACTCCTATATCGGATGTAATCGTTTTGAATGGAGCGACTATGATTCAGGCTGCAATAGATCATATAAAAACCAAAGACTACGCTCATATTCAAACTTGGTTTGACAACGACAAAGGCGGTAGTAATGCAAATGATCGCTTAAAGAAAGCTTTTTCAAATGCCAGCATTTCCATTAAGCCGCAGAATGAAAAATATTATGGTTTCAAGGATGTGAACGAACTACTAACCAGCCTTGAAAGTCAAGCGATTCAAGACCGTTTCGGGTTGGGTACTTAGCGTTAATTTAAAGGCAGCAAATCAGATATTAAGTAAGCACATTCCCTCTTCTTTTTTTGGTTAGCAGCGCCCCAATTAGCTCAATATGTCTCAACTCTTTTAATACTTCTCGAAGCTCTTAGACGTTAGTGAATGGCTCTTTCTTTTATTTCCACTCGTTTAGCTCTTTTTTTGATTGATTAAATATGGAATCATGACAGGTCGCCCTTGACCGTCAACATAAAATTTCCCCAAGCCCGAAACGGGCTTTTCCTCGCGAGCCAAATTTTTTGTTTGACCGTCTGCGTGTCTTCGACCTGTTATCAGGCTTCCATCATCAACCAAAGAAAAGGAGTATCCAAGATGGATGAAGACAAGAAAACCAACAACCCACCAAGCCACAATGTCTTTCGTGTAGATGGGCAAGGCTCACAAGCCACATGGACAAAGGTCGGGGTATTGTTCCAAAACAAAGGTGAAGGGTACAGTTTGATCCTTCACGATCTTAAAGAAGATCTTCGGTTTGTTTGCATGGTCAATAAACCTAGAGACTAATCCTAAATTCAAAAAACTAAAAAGTTCTTCTGGTCGCATTGCGGCCAGAAGTCATTTTGCTACATTTCAATCCTTGGCTTTTATTTCTTGGTAAAGTGCAAATATATTTTCCATCTCAATATATGGATGTTTCAAGTTTCGCATCAGTAAATCGGCATTTCTACAAAAGTCGTAGTTTGCGGTTAAGGCTTAGAGTTAGCTTTTTTCAGAGTGGGTAGATTTCCGTGGAAAACTAAGTGCATTGGTGTGTCATCACTAGTGGAACTAATTACCATTAATTAAGGTTGTCATATCAGAGTAGCAAGATATGTTTTTGTATGCACAAAAACTTTCTTGCAAAGGGGTTTAACACCCCGTTTGATCCCCGTTTCCGATCCATGATCGGTTCAGTCTTTTTCTAGTGTGTCACTAAAAAATCTGTAGATATGGCCCGACCAACAAAAGCCGATAAAGATCGCTTTTCACATAGACTACCAGCCATCCGATGCACGGAATCAGACATCCGTGTCATCAAGCAAAAAGCGGAAAAGTCTAATTCCTCTTTGAGCGAATATATCCGTCAAATGGCACTTGACGGAGAAATCATTGTGCAGCAGGGCAACGATAACTTTCCACTTTTACAAGAGCTAAAGCGTAGTGGTAATAACCTTAACCAAGTATCGAGGTGGTTCAACGAACAAGGCGTAGAACCTATCGAACTTCGTGAAGTTCTTGCTACCCATAACCTAGTTTTAACCAAACTTCTCAATTCGTTATGATCCCCAGAGTGGCACAAAGAGGCTCCTCATTCAAAGGGGCTGGCCAATACTATTTGCACGATAAAGACAAAGACTCCAGTGAAAGAGTAGCATGGACACACACGCATAATATTCCAACAGAAGACCCCGAACTGGCTATGAAGTGGATGGCTCATACGTCCATCAATCGAGATCGGCTAAAACAGGATATGGGTGTCTCTAATGTTGGGCGAAAATCTCACAATAAGCCTGTTTACTCCTTTTCCCTTGCTTGGCATCCAGAGCAAACCCCTGAAAAAGAACATATGCTAGGTTCAGCTTTAAAAGCTTTAGAGCATATAGGTTTATATAAGCACGAAGCTGTTATAGTAGCACACAACGAAACTGATCATCCTCATGTTCATGTGATAGCAAACCTTGTTAATCCCGAAAACGGTAAAACACTTCAACCCAGTAACGACCGTTTCAAGCTCTCTCTTTGGGCAGAGCAATACGAAAAAGAACATGGAAAAGTCTATTGCTCCGAGCGTGTTGTCAATAACGAGAAAAGGCGTGAAAAAGAGTATGTGAAGCATCGAGAAGAGAAGGTTAATATTGCACCTCAAATTCAAGAGCTTTATCAGCAATCCGATAATGGTAAAGCTTTTCAAGCTGCATTAGAAGAAGCTGGCTATACTTTAGCTAAAGGTGATCGTAGAGGTTATGTTCTTGTCGGTGATGACGGGAAAATATTTAGCCTTTCCCGTCAACTGAAAGAACAAAGAGCCAAGGACATTAAAGAACGATTAGCAGATATTAACCAAGATAAATTGTTATCTGCAAAATTACTTTCAGAAGAAAGAATGATCTTCGATCGTGATCAATATGAAACCGAGAGGCAGAAAAGTATTGTAGATGCAGCAATTGAAGAATCTGAAAAAGCAGCTAATAAGAATGAAGTTGATAAGAAACAGCCAGAAAAGCAGTCTGTAAAATCTAAGGAAACTACTAGTGATAACAAGCCACAGTATCATTATTCTAGCTTTGCTGAAGAACTAGATGAAATCCGTAAATCAGAAAGACAACAAGACCTTATAAGGCTTAGAAAGGAAAAAGAACTAACTGAATTTTACAAGCGGGATAATTATGTAAGGGAGATTGCAGAGCTAAAAGAAAAACTCACCAGCTTCAAGTCATTTTTTCAGAAGAAACAAATTGAAAATCAGTTATCTAATCTTGAGGCAACTTTAAAGAATATTGATCAGCGGATGGCTGAACAAAGAGTTTCATCTATTCGACAAAGTGAGCAGCCAGTTTCTAATGAACAACCAATCAATTCTAATGACAATGAATTAACCCAAGAACAAAAGATGGAAGAGTATGATAAGAGGATGAAACTCTTCCTAGAAAAGAAAAAGGACAAAAACCGAGGACTTGAGAGATAGAAATTCCTAATGGACGGTTTTATAGTCTTTAAAGCCACTGATCTTGGTGTGAAGGTATTTAATAGCTCTATAATGAACGTTTGCTGCCTTCATAGGATCACCAGAGCCTAAGTTTTCAATATTTCTCAAGAAGAAGTCTTTTGCCCTTAATATATCATCTTCCGTTAGCTCTAAATCCGACTTTTTGAGCTTACTAAGCTCATCAAGATAGACTTTGATCTTTGCCATGTCATTCATCTTATTTTCCTCTCATACACTCTTATATTGTACCATGTATATCTAAATATGTCAATTATGGAACATGATGTAGATGCTTTAAAGAACTTGTTGTCATCTTATGATCAGCACTTTAATGATGAAAAGGCGAAAGCACAGAGACAGTTGGATGAAAAAATATCATTGAATAAATCCAGCAGTACAAAGCCACTAAATGATAAAGATATAAGTAACATAACAAACAACTTCTGGAAGCAAAAGCAACCCGTACTTAATGCATTTCAAGAAAAGTTAAGTAAAGCGATGCTACAAGGAATTGCAGATTCTAGAGAAGGACTAGTTGAATTAATTCAGGAAAACTCAAAATCAAATGAAGTGAGTAATGACAGTTTATCACCTGAATTCAATAAGATGGATGCATACGAAGAGCGGATGAATAAATTTAGAGAAAATAAGAAATCAATGACGAAAGGGAGAGAGCTTTAATATTCTTCAAAGCAACCTCCAAATGCCCCAGGGGAAAATTCTCTAAACTTCTTGCCTCCAAATCGTAGCGGTTTGAAAGCGCAGCGTTCTAATCTAAATGGAAAACCAGATGATGTTCTTACCAATTGATAGTTATCATTTTCTCCTAGTTTGTTCATGACTTCATCAGGTGTTAGAAGGGGATATTCCTTCTCAGATATTGTCTTCTTTTTCTTTAGGAAGCCTTGACTTTCTTTCTCCTCTATTTTGGCAACCCCCATCATTTCGCTTACCCATTGTGCTGTTTCCATATCCTTTACCCCAAAAATTTGTGTAGTAGAGTTTGCTACAATACTCGACCATCTTTCAGGGTAATCTTTTTTAAGTTGTCCAATATCCTGTATAAACGCCCAAAGATTTATCCCATACCCTCTCAGTATTGCAAATCCTTCCGATACAGCCTCTATTTTCCCGCCTAAACGTGGTAATTCATCTATTACAAAAAGAGTTGGTTTTTTAGGTTTGCCACTTTTTTTCACTAAGGTTAAGGAAACAGATATTAGTGTTCTTATCCATCTTAATTGTTCATTGATTAATCCTTCAGGTAACACATAATAAACAGTTTGGGTTGAGTCATTTAATGTAGAGAACTTAAAGTCAGAGCTTTCTAATTGTTTTCTCATCGCAGTATCTCCAATCCATTTTATGGATCGAGCTACCGTTGATAGAACTGATCCTTTTTCATTATCACCCATTCCAAGAATAATTGTTGCTACTTGTTGGGTAAGCCCTCCTACTGCATCGTTTTTTAGCATCAAGTAAAGTAGCTCATCAAAACGGGTCATATCAGCAGCACCTAATTCTCGATCAATACCGTAAATCAAGTCGTATATGAATGGTAAGTTATGATGCTTTTTATCATATCGAGTCATGACATGGACAATCATGGCTTCAATAAAATTTTTTGCACTTTCCGTAAAATGATCGCTATTCTTTCCCTTTTCTGGTAAAACCATACCATCAGATATTGCAGATAGGATTTCTCTTACACGATCGCTTTTTATATCTATTTCTGATAAAATATTATAGCAACTTAGGGGAAGACCCGTTTTTGTTTCTTTAAAAGGATCGAGAACATAGCTCACCCCAGACATATGTTCATTTCCTTTCTTATATCCTATGCCTTTGCTTCTCAAATAACTTTCATTTGTTCTACTGCGAAACGTCATGTCAGCTAACTCTCCTTTCGGGTCAAATACGATTGCTGATCCTCTATAATTCGCCAAGTTGGGGAATAAAACCGTTGTTGATTTCCCTGAACCACTCTTACCTATTGTTAAAACATGATTATTCCCTTTTAAGCCTATAATCCTTGTTTTTGGGTCATCTTCTACCCTACTCCTTCCAAGAATTAAACTATCGCTATTTAGGTTTACTTCATAATCTTGCAATGTAGCTGTAGTCGCCCATTCGGCAGAACCTCCTCTACCTTCTTTGAACAGTTGTCTATAAAGCTTACCTTCTTTAATCCCTCTCGACCATTCCAGCACTTTGATTAGTAACTTAGCGATAATCAAAGGGGTAGCTAAGTAAATACCTATTTTGATTAAGTTTTCTGGAACAATAAATTTCCAATTATTAAGTAGCCAGCTTACAGAGGTGTTTTCTACTATGTCTTTGAACATCCATTGAAAATATTCTATACCTAGCAGTATGATTATAAATAAAATAAGGCCATTGCTTATTAAGACAAATAATAATACCAAGATACCTTTTCCTAACTCGTAAGCTATTAATGCTAAAAACTGCTTTTTGCTTTTTAGTTTTGACTCTATCCCTGAGTTTATTTCATCATAATAGTTCTCTACCCTACGGGCTATTGTGCGAAGTTTTGACAAAATTTCATTGCCAACTACAGCTAATTTTTGGATAGTTCGGGAGAATACTTTGAAAAATGCTTCGTCTATCTTTAATAACGCATTTGTATAGCCAAAAAAAATCACCTGCCACAGGATTTTCGAGCAAAGTTCTAGTATTCGATTAGAAAATAGTGTGCCTTCATCAGTGCTAACCTCTAGTGCAAATGGTACTACCAGTAGCACCCAAATTAAAAGGAATGTACGACTTATTATCAGTCTGATGATCCATCTATATCCATATGGTAATTTCATTAGATAGGTATTTTTTGCTTCAAAATATCATTCTTTTGCTTGAGGTTGACAGGTTAGCCACAATTATTTATTCCCCTTCTCTCCCCTATTCCTTGACTTTTAGTTAGAAACGAACCACCTTTGAATAAAGGAATAAAGGAATAAAGGAATAAAGGAATAAAGGAATAAAGGAAT
>CAYMST010000260.1:0-6755 GCA_964393115.1 uncultured Roseivirgaceae bacterium
CAATTCCCATGTCAATAGCAGCACCATTCACCTTCACAGTCAAAGTGTTAGTGATTGGCACATGAGCCAGAGTATAGGTGGAATCAATCGCCTCTGCTACAGCTTGGTTAGCAATCAACTCCATGAAAGAATTGGGGTTAGCTGCACAGATAGAAGAACTCATACCACCTGTTTGATCCGATATGTTTTTGTATATCTCATAGATGTCAGGAGTGCCACTGCCATCATTGTCAGGATAGCCATTGAATTTTGTCATCTCATTGGTGTTTCCATTCGGGCCTTCACAATAAGCAGGGTTCCCTGATGTGTCTAATGGAGATACCGTATGTACTGTAACGCCTTGTGAGGTAAACTCATTATTGGTTACATCAAAGTTGGAAGATGGCGCAATCGCTGCAGCACCTGTGCCCCAACCAAGTAGTTGAGTTCTAGCGTCGTCATACTGGTCCGGGTCATCACTGATAACAATCAGACTCATTTTGACACTGGAACGACTTGCATTCGATCTCTCAGTGGTAAATGTTCCACCGCTTGCAATCGCTCTTTCTGCGAATAGTAAGTTGGCTTCTTTATTCCAACCTCTTACCCAGATTTCATCAATTACATTTTCAAATGCTGTTTGGTCAGTGGAGCTAAAATAAGCGGTTCCTGATCCCCAAGTTCCCCAGTTGCCTTCGTAGCCAGGAACGCTAGGTGCACCAATACCTTCTAGGTAAGAAGTAGCGTTCGAGTTTTTATTGCTGTCACCAGCCACTACAGGATAGTTATGTACAACGTCACAAGTGGTGTACTGCCTCCATTTGTTGTCATCTGATGTGAATGGCAAACCAGGATCAGTAGACGATTTACCTTTGTAAGGATTGACTGTGTCTGAGCGCCAAAGTTGATCGCAGTCTGATGTAACAACACTCACACGGAAATCCCCGCCAAGGTTGGCCAAGCGAGTATAGAAGGCCGATAGAGAGTTTTTCAAACCAGTCTGCTCCCCTTCCATTGTTCCTGAGTTGTTGACAGAAATCAGAAAGTCAAGCTTAGGAGCCGCCACCGAGAAGAAGTTCTTGTTACCAGAAAGCTTGTTGGTTCCAGATTCAGCTACGTTAGTTCCATTGACAAGTGAAGTAAGGTCAACTTCTACGGTGCTGTAATTGCCATCAGTTGTGATACCAATTAAAACAATCCCTGGATTGCCAGTTCCTGCTTGCTTGGAAGCCTGGACTTCTACACGAAAGGTACCACTGGTAAGAGAACCAGAAGAACTCGGTAAATTAGAAACAGTTCCAGCTCCAGTTTTAGTTCCAACAAGGTCAACGTAGTGGTTGCGCACAGAATTGGTGTTATCAGTCCCTGTGTTTAACTTAATTTCCAAACTTGCAATTTCAGTTGGAATCAAGGCATCACCCACAGTGCTACGAGTAACAAGGCTGTAACCACCACCACTTGCGTCAGCAAGGTAAGAACCCATTTCACCAGAGATTGCAGTAAGGATGTTGTCCATCAGACAGGTTACAGTGGAGCAACCATTTACCAAAGTGCTGGTACTGTCTAACTTCGCAGCAAATCCCTTGGTGTCGTCATTGTGCATCTTCAAGAGGGCACCGACAAAGTCCGCATCGTTTGGATCGGTCTCTACAGTGGTGTGGTCTCTTAGGACAATCTCAATTCCATCGATAGTGATGTTGATGGAGAGGTTTACTGGGGTTGTATTACCAGTGTTGTCAGCTACGTCAAAGATATTGGAATTACCCGCTACCGTATCGGCACTGTCAGCATTGACAAAATTGGCATTGGTAGTGTAGATTACTACATTGTCCGAACCGTCGGTGTCAGAACCCATGCCAGTCACACTGGTTCCACCGGCAGCATTGTTGTCACCATAAGCAACATCACTGCTCACTATCGCACCGGAACCTCCAGCACTAGTATACACAGGCTCAGAGTAAGTTACAGTCAACTGGTTGTCACCAGCAGTTCCCACTGCACTCACTACTACAGGTTTCGCTCGGTCAGCTTCCGTTACAGTTGCTGTGTCGATATCTGCCAAGGTCTTACCACTTACGGCAGTTATCCCACCACCACTGCTGGTAGTTAAGTCAGGCTTTTCTGCCGTGTTCACACCAATTTCACTGAAGTTGATGTACAAGGTGTTGTCGTTAGATGTATCACCAGGGTAATCCGTTTTTCGCGAAATACTCGCGTGGTTGGCTACAGCCCACTTAGCGACATTGGTATCGAATGAACTGTCAGTCACAGCTTCGGTGAAAACAATCTCATAACCATCCACCTGGCCATCGTTGTCGTAGTCCATAGTGTTGGCGGCAGAGATACTCAATTCATTATCTTCGATGGTAATGGTTTGTGTTGCAACTGTTGTGCTACCGTCTTTGACAGTTACAATAATGGTTTCGTTAGATTCCAAAATCGCATCATCCACTATCGCTACATCAAAAGTCCCAGAGGTTGCACCTGCATTGATAGTTACATTTGCAGTACCAGTGTAGTCGGTGCCACTTCCTGTCGCTGTTCCTGTATATTCAACAGTGTAGGTCTTGTTGGAGGTTTGTGTGGTAGAACCACTGCTAAGGGTCATGGTGTAAGTTCCAGAACCTTCTGCTTTGGTTACAGCACTGCCACCACCAAGGGAAAGGCTAGGTGCACTGGTTGCATCTGCTATGGTCACGGTTGAAGTAGTTTGGCCACTCACACCGCTGCCAGATAGAGTCAAGGTATATGTCTCAGAACTTTCTCCATACACAGAGTCAGTAGAGGCATTGACAGTAATGGTATCACTCACAACAGAAGAACCATCGCCACCACTGATGGTTTGGTTTGTTAAATTAATGGCTGTGTAATCAGAATTACCAGTTGTTGCAGTTCCATCAGAACTCGCTACTGCATAGGTGAAAGACTTAGTTGTTTTACCACTCAAAGCAATACCTACGGTAGAGGTAGAACCTTCGGTCACACTTCCGGAACCAGAGCTAAATGCAAGGGTTACATCCGTGTTGGTGTCATCGATAGTTGCGGTATGACTCGCAGTGCCAATGCTCGATTCTGATGGATTGCTCAAGGTAACAATCACAGTCTCGTTGTTCTCATCGATGTCATCAGTTACCGGGTCAATGGTAAATTCAACATAGCTTTGCCCAGCAGGGATGGTGACCTTACCTGAGCTAATGCCAGAAGTTGTGTAGTCAGAAGAACCAGCTGTGCCAGTTAAGCCTACATCAACTGTGATTGCATTCGGAGAAGTCGAAGCACCAGCTATCGTCGCACGATAAGTTATCGCACCACCAGTCTCATCAGTTGTAGCTCCAGACAAACCACTCACAACACTTAAAGAAATAGTGCCAAGAGAGTCCCCGTCAACAATACTCACAGTAGAAGAAGTAGTTCCACTTACATCACCAGTTAAATTAACGGTGTAGTTTTCAGCAGTCCCACCACTACCACCTTCGTAGTTACTATCAGCTGTTGCATTGATTGCAAGAGTCGTGGTTTGGCTTGCGGCTCCCGTTCCTACTAAAGTAGCATCAGTTACGCTAATCGCTGTGTAGTCAGAACCAGCAGCGGCAGTGCCATTAGAGCTGGATGCAGAATAAGTATATGTTTTCTCAGATTTACCACTTAAAGCTAAGGTGAGAGTTTGCCCAGAAGCTCCCTCGTTGATGCTTGCAGTTCCACTAGAAAAACCAAGAGTCACATCAGTTGTGGTATCGGTGATTGTTCCAGTAGAAGAACCTGTGCCTAAGGAATAACCACTAGGTGCACTTAGAGTAGCTGTAATGGTTTCATCGGGTTCGTCAATATCGTCTGTGGCTACATCTACAGTAAAAGTTACCGAGTTTTGCCCAGCTGGGATGGTTACATTGCCACCTGATACGCCATTTAGGGTGTAGTCAGAGGATTTGAAAGTAGAGGAACCAGTTATCGCTACAGGAACCGCTACAGCAGAACTATTGGTCACACCACTGGGATACGACACAGTGTATGTGATAGTGCCACCTTCGTTGATGCTACCTGTGCTACCACTGCTTAGGCCACTAGCTACAATGCTAATCGCTGGAGCTGTATCAGTATCGGTGATGCTTACAGTTTGCGAACCAGCACCACTTGGAGCATTGGTTGCGTTAGACATGTTACCAACTGTTATGGTAAACTGCTCAGCTGTGCCACCGCTACCACCTTCGTAGACACTGTCGTCTGTGGCTGCTACGGTGAAAGATGTTGTGCCACTACTGGGAGTGGTAGAACCAGCAAGAATTGTGATGGTTGTGTTAGAAGTGCTCACTCCAGAGTAGTCGCCAGAACCAGCTGTGCCAGTGGCACTCGATACGGTAAAAGTGGTATCACTGGAGGATACTCCACTCAAACTAAAAGAAAGAACTTTAGAATTGCCCTCTGCTATCGTTCCCAAGGAGGTCACATTGAGAGAAGGGGTTGCATTTTGGTCATTGATGGTAAAGTCAGTTACAGTTGTTCCCAAGGTCAATCCAGAGGAGAGACTGCCTGCACTAAAAGTTACTTTTTCGTCTTTTTCATCAATGCTATCTGTTGCTAAGGTTACTACGATATCCTGAGTTGCTCCATTACTACTTCCAGAAGGAAAGTTGATCGCAGTTGAAGCAAAGGAATAGTCACTGGAACTGGCTGCATCAGAGGAACCACCCGTTCCGGTTAATGTTCCTGAATATGCTACCGTAGAAGTGCCAGATAGGTTGCTAAGAGTTGCACGTAGGGTTACTGTAGTACCTTCATTGCCACTTGTTGCTCCACCGACTACACTTAGGTTCAATACCGGTGCGTTGGTGTCGATGATGATATCGGTTTTGATTTGGTGGCTGTTGAGACCATCGCTAGCTGCATTGCCAGCCGTATCGGTCACTCTTCCATTCAAAGTCACAGCTGTTACTGTAAGAGAACCACCACTGGTTGTATCGTTGCTACTCACTGTGTAGGTACAAAGCAATGTTTTATTCGTGGTATCAGAGGAATCCAAAGCACAGTTCACAGTGTCACCAGTGTTCAAAGTGATCGTGGGTGTTTGCCCACCAACAATTGAGATTGCCTCATCGAAAGTTAGGCGAATCGGAATATTTGCACCTACTCCATAGGTCGCTGCACTGGTGGTTGTAGTGATAGAAGTTACACTCGGAGAAGTTGTATCCACTACAATCTGGTTGCCAGCGGCAAGAGAAGAGCCTGCACTGGGGTCAGGTAGAGTATTCGTTGCATCTACTCCACTGGAACCTTGGATAGTGCCACCGTTGAGGGTTAAAGAAGAAGCATCAACATAGTCTAAATCTGCTACATTGTCACCAGATTGTACGGTGTAGGTACATACCAAAGTATTGCCACCAGTCACAGTAGAACAAGTCGCGGTTGGATTACCTGGGAGATTTAAGGTTAAAGTGGGAGTTCCACCTGAAGTACTTAAAGTGATAGCTTGGTCATAAGTGATCTCGATGCTAATGGTATCACCCGCGTTAAATGGTCCGTTTCCGGTGCTAGATGCCACGGAAGATACTGCAGGTGCGATTTGGATAGCACTGTTAGTCGCAATCGATGAACCGGTTGTTGGCTCTGGTAGAGTGCGAATTGCATCGTTGTTGGAAGCGTCTTGGATTGTCCCACCGTTTAATACCAACGAAGAGGTGTCGACATAGTTTAAATCACTTGTATTGGCACCTGCTGGTATGGTGTATTCAAAGATTAGTAGATCTGAACCGGAACCACTGATATAGCTCGCAGAACCACCTGTTGCCATGTTGAGAAGCGGAGTGCCGGTTATGTTGACAAGCTCTGACATTCTTACGGAAATCAGGATCTTATCCCCGACTTTGTAAGTGCCATCACTGGTCACTGCTTGCACACTGCTAACAGTTGGAGCACCGGTATCTACCTGGATATTTGCAGTACTGATAGTTGTTGTACTGCCACCTGGTTCTGGTAGAGTTGTATCAGCTGCAGTTGTACTACCGCTCACAACAACCGTTCCATTCGTTCCGTCGTTGGTATTCAATGAATTAGTATCAGCGTAATTCAAAGAACTTACGTCATCGCCGGTCTGGATGGTGTAGGTACAGTTCATCGTAGTTGAACCTGTCACCGCTTGGCAGGTTGCCGTTGCACCGTTGTTCAAAGTTAGGGTGGGTGTTCCTGTTACATCTACAGCTTCTGCAAATGTAACAACTAGTGTCACAGTGTCACCTACGTTATATGTTCCGCTCGATGAGCTTGTGCCTACATCGGAAACAGAAGTCGCTGTGCTGTTGGTAGTGCCGACAGTAGTCGAAGAAGTGGAGCTGTTTACCTCTCCTCCCAACCCTTCAAACAAAGGGATCGGGTATTTCTTCGTTTTTGTACAGCCTACCGATATTAGCACGGCCAATATTGCGATAGCTATCCTTTTCATTAATATTCTCCCAAGAATGTATATTTGTCCAATATTAGAAGACGCATAATACGAGAAAATTCCTGCAACTTTTATTTTTTTTGTGTATTATATGTATGAAAATATCATGTCAGTCACTTAATTACGCACACTAAGAACTTTTCTACTTATAGAAGTTTTTTTTGACATATATTGGAGATAAAAATGATCAATCAAAGGATATGGTGGACAGCTATACCAATTTATGCCTTTGTAACCATTCCAGTGAATTTTTATCAATCACTCCTAGTGTATCATTACACTTGTTAGAAATATTTCAAATACTTATTTAGCAGTTTTAAAAAGTTAAAGATATGGTTAACCG
>CAYMST010000261.1:0-6755 GCA_964393115.1 uncultured Roseivirgaceae bacterium
ATTCACCCGTATCAACCCAAGATAAATATTCAAAAACCCTTCGCTGTTCTACCATAACTCTTACAAAGAAGAAATTATCGCCCTCGGGATTATCTGCCTCAAGTAATACCCGCACATGGGATCTACTATTATCAAAGAAACTGGTGTTTTCCACTTGGAAATCTACATTTTTGATTGACACTCTTTCAGGAATTCTTATTTCAGCTTCGGAAGTTTCAAAAGCATCATGCGAAACACTTAGGCTATATTGTTCTCCTGTATTGATTTGCACCTCCTTATTTTCATAATAAAAAGGCGCCTCAAATGCGCTAGACAGTACACTTTGTTCTATGACGTCAAAAGTGTAAGTCGAACCACTTTCAGCTTTTAAAATTACCGTTGCATCTTTCACCAATCCATTTTTAAGATCACCCTCGTCTTCAAGAATATTAAATGTTCGATGAACAAAAATTCTTGGAACACTATCAGCTTCTAGTATCGCTAATGGTACAATCCTATTTGGAATTGGGTCTAATTCCAGATCCAAAACAGTCTCACACGCTTGACAAACCATCAGACCTAGCACAAAAATTTGATTGAAAATCTTCATTGCTCAGAATTTAAAATTTGAACTGGTAGCTTACCGATGGAACAAAAGGCAATAGAGAGTATTGAATCAACCGTCCATTATCGCCACGACTAGTATCATAGTCTATAAAGAATGGGTTTTTACGATTATAGAGGTTGTAAGCACCTACGTTCCAAGTGCGTTCTCCCCATTTTTTCTGCTTCGTAAACGAGAGTGACACATCAAACCGGTGAAAAGCCGGCATACGATAAGCGTTTCTGGCTTCAAAATGATGAGCTCCACTTTCACCGATCAAAAACGGTGTATCTCCTTCAAAAAAGCCTACGCTTGAGTTATACTTAAACGAAGGAAGGGTAGTCGCATTTCCTGTACCATACACCCATGAAGCGGATAATTTTACGTTCTTTTTGATTTGATAATTAAATACCGCGGAAACATCATGCCTTCTATCAAATTTATAAGGAAATGATTTGCCAAAGTTGAGATTGTCAAACTTTCGAGTAGTACTAGACAGCGTGTACCCGATCCAACCAGTACTCCTACCATGTCTCTTTTCAAGCAAAAATTCTATACCCTTACTGACCCCATCTCCTACTTCTATGTTGTCTTCATAAGAATTCTCAAAATCAATGAAAGAAGCCCCATTTCTATACTCTATCACATTACGCATGGTCTTGTAATAGCCCTCTACTGATAACCTATATTTAGAGTTAAGTTCCTTAGTAATTCCAATGGAAACCTGATCAGAATATTGTGGCGCAACCCTATCTGTTGCAGGCACCCAAAGGTCGGTTGGTAACCCTACTCCAGAGTTAGAAAGCAGATGGATAAACTGAGCCATTTTAGCATAAGATCCCTTCAGAGAAGTATTCGAGTTGAGTCTCCAATTGGCCGAAACTCGCGGCTGAAAGCTAAAAAAGGAATTATCTCTTACATGAAATAAAGAGCCGTGTATCCCTATGTTGAGTTTCAAGTGATCACTAATCTTCCAGTCGTCCTCAACATATACAAAAGACTCAAAGGCATTAATATCTTCTGCACCTAGATTAATCTCGGCCAAGTTACTGCTTGCTTGATTTACCCCAGGTCGAAATTGGTGCCGTGTGGTGTTAATACCAAACTTGATGTAGTGATTGGGGGAAGGGATATAATCGAAGTTTATATTCAGCCCAAAGTCCCTGACTCCAGAAAAATATTGCTGTTCGTAAAAAGTATCCTCAATCTCAGGATCATGATTATCGATCTTTGATTCTTGACCAATAAAGAATCTATATCTGCTGTAAGTTAGCGTGGTATTCGCAAAAAGCTTGTTGTTTATGATATGGTTCCATCTCATGGCCCCGGTGATATTTCCCCAGGTTAGTTTGAAGTTTTCATGGGAGACGTCGTTGCCATCGTCTTTATTCAATCTAGAAAAAGCCTTGTCTTGCCCGGTATAGAAGCTTAGGTAAACGCGGTCTTTATCTGAAAAACGATGATTTATTTTCGCATTTACATCATGAAAAAAGTATCCTGCATTAAGTTTTGAACCCGTTTGTTTTCGGGCACTTCGGGCTATAAATGGTTTCGCAAAGAGATCTAAATACGTTCGTCTCCCAGAAACCAAAAAAGTAGTTTTATCACTTAAAGGACCATCTAATGTTAGTTTAGAAGAAAGTAATCCTACGGAACCTTCACCTCTGAGCCTTTGATTATTGCCCTCTTTCATATTAATGTCCACTACTGATGACAGTCTCCCGCCAAATCTTGCCGGAAACCCACCTTTTATGAGAGAAACGTTGTTAATGGCATCAGCATTGAACACCGACAAAAACCCAAACAAATGTGAGGCATTATACACGGGCACGCCATCAAGTAAAATAAGGTTTTGATCTGGGCCACCACCTCTCACGTAAAGTCCTGTAGTACCCTCGTTTCCAGATTGAACACCCGGTAATAACTGCATGGATTTCAAGACATCCACTTCACCAAGAAGGGTGGGTAAAGCTTTTATTTGTTTTGCACTGATTTCATGAAGTCCCATCTGCGTAGAGTTAAGGCGATGGCCATAATCGCTTTCACTTTCAATAATTACCTCATCCAATGTTTTGGGATGTAGTAGTATATGCAAAGTAGTATCCTGATTGTCGAGTGATACGGATCTGGTCATCAGGTCATACCCCACATAGCTATAGCCAATTTCATAATTACCTGAAGGAAGGGTAATGCTGTAGAAACCGTATAAATTAGTTACAGTACCCGTCTTAAGTTCTTTTATCCAAACAGAGGCTCCAATTAAGTTCTCACCAGAGGTGGCGTCTCTGATAAAGCCATTTAAAGTTCTTTTTGATTGTGCGCTTGTACATAATGGTATTAAGTTGAAGATGATGAGAATTCCAGTTTTGGTTTTAAACATGTTAAATTTAGAATGGTGTATACTAATGGTTAAAAAACATTTTTGAGTATTGATTATTGCATAACCAACACGGGTAGTACATCTATATCCATTTTGTCCCTATCTATCCATTGGAAATTTTAAGAAATTTAACATCTGCGTTCAGAGCCTTTGACAGTATTCTTCAAGATTATTGGCGGATCAAACAAATTTTTAAGTCTTTCTTCTAACTTTGCACCCCGTAATAAAAATCCATCAAATTTTTTGAATGAATAATAAAGAAGCCAAATACATTTTTGTTACGGGTGGTGTAACATCCTCCTTAGGCAAAGGAATCATATCTGCTTCTCTTGGGAAGCTACTTCAAGCAAGGGGTTATTCGGTAACCATTCAAAAATTTGATCCCTACATCAATGTAGATCCCGGGACGCTAAACCCTTATGAACATGGAGAGTGTTATGTCACCGATGACGGTGCAGAAACAGACCTTGACTTAGGGCATTATGAGCGGTTTTTGAATAGTCCTACCTCTCAAGCCAATAATGTCACCACTGGTCGTATCTATTATGATGTGATCAAAAAGGAAAGACAAGGGCATTATCTGGGAAAAACAGTTCAAGTAGTCCCGCATATCACAGATTTAATCAAGTTTTCGTTTTATAAGCTTGGTGAAACTGGAAAATATGACTTCGTAATCACTGAGATTGGTGGCTGTGTAGGTGATATAGAGTCATTGCCTTTTATAGAAGCCGTTCGTCAGGCGAGATTTGAGTTAGGCCGAGATAACTTTATAAATATCCACTTAACGCTAGTTCCATACTTGAAAGCTGCAGGCGAATTAAAGACAAAGCCTACTCAACACTCTGTTAAGCAATTATTGGAAGCTGGTATTCAGCCGGATATTTTAGTATGTCGTGCTGAGCAACCAATCCCGTCTGAAATAAGAAGAAAATTAGCCCTCTTTTGTAATGTCCCTGTAAATGCTGTCATTGAGGCTGCAGATGCAGAAACAATATATGATGTTCCACTTAAGATGCGTAAAGAGCAGCTTGATGAGCGTGTACTCCAAGCTCTACACATGGACGCAGGTTTAGAGCCAAAGCTGGAACATTGGAAGGAATTTCTCGGAAGGCTTAAAAACCCAACTAGCGATGTTAACATTGCTTTAGTTGGTAAATACGTAGAACTCAAAGACGCTTATAAATCTATTGCCGAAGCTTTCGTACATGCAGGTGCTAAACAAGAGTGTAAGGTAAAGCTTCATTGGATCCACTCTGAAGATATCAAAATAGAAAACTGTCATAAGTTTCTAGATGAAATGGATGGCATTCTTGTAGCGCCGGGTTTCGGTGAGCGCGGCATCGAAGGTAAAGTTCGAGCGGTTGAATACGCCAGAACCAATAAAGTACCATTCTTTGGGATTTGTTTAGGGCTTCAAGTAGCAACTATTGAATTCGCCAGAAACGTATTGGGACATACTGATGCCAACTCCATAGAGATGCACCCCGAAACATCTTACCCTGTTATTCACCTTATGGAAGAGCAGAAAAAGGTAAAAGCTGTTGGTGGAACGATGCGTCTGGGGGCGTTCAAGTGTGAGCTTAAGAAAAATAGCCATGCCCAAAAGGCATATGGTAGTGTGAAAATCTCAGAGCGTCACCGTCACAGATACGAGTTCAACAGCGCATACCTTGAAGAGTTCGAAAAGGCAGGGTTTAGAGCTACAGGTATTAACCCAGACACCAAATTGGTGGAAGTTATGGAGTTAAAAGACCATCCTTATTTCTTGGGTTCGCAGTATCACCCTGAATTAAAAAGCACAGTACTTTCCCCTCACCCACTTTTTGTGAGTTTCGTGAAAGCAGCCATGACATTTAAAAAAGAAAAAGAAAACAATTAGTTCTAAGTAAATTAAGATGGAAAGAAACCAATTAATTGGAACGGTATTACTTGTCGTTTTAATTACTGTATATTTTCAGTTCTTCACTCCTTCTGCAGAAGAAATTGTTGAACAAAATAAGCAGGAACAGGTCGATCAGACCGTTCAAAGTAGTAATGAAATCATTAAGAAAGGCACTCCTACAACAGAATTGGATAGTGTTGCAAGATTGGCCTATGGCGTGTTTTCAACTGGACTTGATGGTGCAGAAGAATCCGTTACTCTCGAGAATGAAAAGTTAATTATTGACTTTAGTTCTAAAGGAGGTGCTGTCAAAAAAGTAACGCTAAAGGAATTTAAAGATCAGCATCAACAGCCCTTAGTATTATTGGATGAAAATAGTAGTGAGTTAGAATGGTCCTTTATTTCAAGCAACAAGCAAATAGGCCTCAATGACTTATTCTTTGAGTCTTCTAAATCAAGTGCTGATGGGTCACAGAAGCTAGTCTTTACCCTTAGGTTAGATGATCAGGGTAAAACAATCACACAGGAATACACATTAGCCCCTTCTGGTTATGAGCTGCAATATGCTGTTCGTTTTAATGGTTTGGAAGCCTTTGTGCCAGAGCAAACGATCCAGTTAAATTGGCGAAATGATATCCGAAAAGTAGAAAGTGACCTTGTAGACTCAAGAAATAAGACGACGATTGGATATGGTCTAGCAAATGGTGATACTGACGAGTTATCCCCTACCTCAAAAGACGCACAGGAAGAAAAGATTAGCGAAGCCATTAGTTGGATATCATTTAAGCAAAAGTTCTTTAATAGTGGACTGATTGCTATTGGTGGTTTTGAAAACGCCAAAATTTCAACATCAATTAATACTGCAGATTCCTTAGTTGTTAAGCACGGAAACGCTTCGTTATCCTTATCATCTAGTACTTTGCATAAGGGTGCCGAATACAAGTTCTTTTTCGGTCCTAACGACTATCATGAACTGGCTGATGTAGCCGATGGGTATTCAAGCAATATCAATCTTGGTTGGTTTTTAATCACACCGATCAACAAGTTCTTTATACTCCCAATATTTGAATTCTTAGAAGGGTTTATTCCCAGTTATGGTGTGATTATCATTTTGATGGTAATTATCATTCGTCTGCTGTTGGCTCCGCTTACATTCAAATCTCAAGTCTCAATGGCCAAGATGAAGGTACTCAAACCTGAGATGGATGAAATAAACGAGGAGTTTGGAGATGATATGCAAAAGAAGCAATCGGCAACGATGAAATTATACCAGTCGATGGGTATCAACCCATTAAGCGGGTGTATACCGATGCTTCTACAAATGCCGATATTGTTTTCCATGTTCTACTTCTTTCCTAGTAGTATTAAGTTGAGACAAGAATCATGGTTGTGGGCAGAAGATCTTTCTACCTATGATTCTATACTCTCACTACCATTTTCCATTCCTTTCTATGGTGATCACGTGAGTTTATTCACGCTTCTAATGACCGCATCGACCATATTGTCTATTTGGTCAAATAGTCAGATGAGCGCTCAGGTTCAGGGACCTATGAAGACCATGCAGTATGTCATGCCTATTACTTTCTTATTTTTCTTAAATGGCTATTCATCTGGTTTGACTTTCTACTACTTTGTATCCAACGTCGTCTCATACGGTCAGACATTCTTATTCAAAAAGTTTGTAGATGAGCAGAAGATTAGAAAGAAATTAGAAGAGAATAAAAAGAAAAATCAAGGCAAGAAGAAGGGTAAGTTTGCACAACGCCTTGAAGAAGCTATGAAAGCGAGTCAAGAGACTCAGCGAAATAAAAAAAGATAAAATCATCAGGACGCTAAAACTTAGTAAGTTACTGTCTGTCAGTTTTTTACCCTAAAAACTAAGTTTCGAACATAGGCAAAAACCTGATATT
>CAYMST010000262.1:0-6654 GCA_964393115.1 uncultured Roseivirgaceae bacterium
CATGATTTTACGATTACAGAATTGGATCATCATTCGAATGAGATAATTTTTAATTATATATTTAATTTACCTACTCGGAAAGTTCTTACACCAAGATATTTCTGATATGTGAAACAAGTATCAACTTAGAATCCTAAACACACCAACTAAGGATGAGTAATCGAATCGTGATTCCCATCCAAATCGTAGATGGTTATTCGCAGCGATGCGATGGCCAGTTAAAAAAACTAATACGCATGAAAAGAGTACTGTATCTATTTTTTGTTTTACAACTTTTATCTAGTCAGACATCATACGCCATTGATAAAAATGCTAAATACACACGAACGAGGCTTAAAGCGGAGAGAAGTTTTGATGCCCTTTCGTTTGTCAAGGCGATTAAATACTATGAAGCGGCGATTGCGTTGAATGAAGATGACTTTATGTCGCGCATTAAGATAGCAGAGAGTTATCGTCTCATGAACGACGCGGAAAATGCTGCCAAATGGTACAAAGAGGCATTTGATATGACCACAAGTGTAGATAAGCAGTATAAGCTTAATTACGCACAAGTTTTATCCAGTTTAGGGGAATATGAGGATGCTAAGGTTTGGTACAAAATTGGACGGTCGGAGGATACGCAGGATTTAGTCAAGGAGAAGCTAAAAGGAATCCAAAACTTAGATATCTTATTACGCGATTCCTTAGTGTATTCTATTCAGCCCGCCTTAGTGAACTCATCGGATCATGATTTTAGTCCTGCCTACTACAAGGAAGGAATCGTATTCGCTTCTAATAGACCTTCCAGTGGCCTGTTTAAACCCACCTACCAATGGGATAATACTAATTATTTGGACTTGTTTTATTCGGATATGACAGATAAAACAAAACCTGGTGAGCCTGTTGAGCTACCGAGAATTATCAACTCGCGTTACCATGAAGCGGCAGCTGTATTTTATGATAACGACACAAAAATGGTGTTCGCCAGAAATAATTATCATAAAGGGAAGGCTACGGACGATGAAGAGGGGACAAATAATATTCAACTTTATGAAGCAGTAAAGAAAAATAATGGAGAATGGTCTAAGCCGACACCATTTGCCTTTAACAATAGTGAATACAACATGCGTCATCCGTCAGTAACTGAGGATGGTCAAAAGCTCTTCTTTTCCAGTAATATGCCAGGGGGATATGGAAGCCATGATATATGGGTGTCTAAGAAGGTGAACGGGGCTTGGACGAAGCCAATTAACTTAGGACCAAAAGTTAATTCTCCAGGAAATGAAGGATTTCCTTTTATTAGGAGAGACTCAGTGCTGTACTTTGCAAGTGACGGTTACAAAGGCCTAGGTGGGTTAGACTTGTATTCTTATAATTTCTATTCATATAAGCCTCAGGTGAAAAATATGGGGGCACCTATGAATACCAGCAAGGATGATTTTGGATTGGCTTTGGACAGTACGGGTAATTTTGGTTTTCTATCTAGTAATCGACCAGGAGGGCTAGGAGAAGATGATATCTATGGTGTGACGATTTTTGATTTTGTTATTACGGTTAACCTAATTGATAAATATACTGGGGAAAAGCTTGAGGGATACTTAAATGTGGTAGATGATTATACGAAAGATACGCTGCTTGTTGAGGCTAATGATTCGGTAATCGTATATCAAGGTATGCGAGGATATAATTATTTGTTTAACGGTGATAAAGAAGAGTATTTAGCCAATGACTTGATAGTAGAAACGGCAAACTTGGACTTAAACCAACGATACATTGAGTTTGACCTTCCTCTAGAGTCTGCCTATAAGCCAGTAGACATTATTGTGGTGATTAATAATGGGGATACATCGCAGCTGTTTTATGCACGCGAGGGCGAGGTAAGCGAGTACGCTGGGGATATGTCGGGAATGTTATCGATGTTCACGGACGAAAGATTAACCTTGCGGGATACATTTCAGATAAATAGCATATTGTATGACTTTGATAAGCATAATATTCGAGAAGATGCCCAAGTAGAATTGGATAACTTAGTAAGTGTCGTAGAAAAGTATGATGTTTTGAACGTCTCTCTAGGCTCTCATACTGATAAGCGAGGGTCAAATAAATATAATAACGCTTTGGCTTCGAGACGGGTCGGTTCAGCATGGGCATACTTAGTTGATAGGGGAGTTAAGGAAATGCGTATATCAGATAAGTTCTTCGGAGAAGAGCAATTATTAAACGGGTGTAAAGACTGTACAGAACAAGAACACCAGTCCAATAGACGAACGGAAGTTAGACTTAGCTTGCGTCGATAAAAGAAATTGACGAAACATGCACAAAAGCTTTTCAGGAAACTGGAAAGCTTTTTTTTATACTGTTTTGAGGAATATTGAATTTAACCTTGGTATTAATAATCGTTTTTACGACGTTATTTGTGTTTTGGTTTGTTTTTTGAAATTATTTTAAAAATAACTAAATTGCAAAGTCTGATTTAGTGGAGCCGTTTATAGGAGAAATTAAATTAAAGGTGTTTTTCTGATGTACACCTTACTGTTGTACAGCTAACTAAACTTAGCGAACAACTAACCTTTTCAATTCAAGAATTAAACTTCATTCATAGTTACGGTATATCCGTTAGTAGTGGTGCACTAGTTTTATGCGTGCTTGATCATTTACAGTGGATTTTTGTGCTCCTGGGTCTTAATTTGAATAGGTCCATAGCGTCTTGCCGTGTCATGAAAGAAGTGATGATTTGCTCATCGGAAAATGCTTGATTTGAAGTCTGTCCACTAACTCACACACCATTTATTCAAGAATTGAACTAAGAGTAAACACTTAATGATGTACCGTTACCTTCTAATCCTATTCCTTTTCTTAATTCCTGATATCTCCTATGCAAGGGGAGGCGCGGAGTTTTCAGAATTAAATCTTAAACTAGATGATATTTGGGTGTTGCTTTCCGCGGCACTGGTCTTTTTTATGCAAGCAGGTTTTATCGTATTGGAGTCTGGTTTAGTTAAAAAAGATCAAAGGGTTGGTATAGGTGCCAAGAACCTGATGGACTGGGTTGCTGGTAGTGTGGTGTTCTTCTTAGTAGGCTTTGGTTTTATGTTTGGAGAGTCTTTTGAAGGGTTGATTGGGGGAGGCTTTTTAGCAGGTAGCGGTATCGAAGAAGGCAGAACATTTATTTTCTTTATGTTCCAACTAGCGTTTGCCGGAACTGCGTTAACTATTTTATCAGGAGCCACTTCAGGGAGAATTGGACTTGTGCCTTATTTCATTGCCTCTATGATTACCGCAGCGGTCATCTATCCAGTTTTTGGGCATTGGGCTTGGGGAAACTTGTTGAATACCGACAATGCTCCTTGGCTAGCCTCATTGGGATTTATGGATTTTGCAGGTTCTACGGTTGTTCATTCGGTTGGTGCTTGGGTTGGATTGGTTGGGATCAAGGTATTGGGACCTAGGATTGGGCGTTACAATGCTGCTGGAAAGTTACAGCGCCTTAAGGCATCAGACTATTCTTATAGTATTCTCGGGGTTATGATCCTGTGGTTTGGTTGGTGGGGATTTAATGGTGGCAGTACCATGGCCTTTAATAATGAAGTGCCAAGGATAATATTAAATACAAACCTGGCTGGTGCAAGTGCCTGTTTTGCTTCATTTGTGTATTGCTACTTCTTTCAAAACAAGAAAAATGTCATAGAAAATATAGCAGGAGGAACACTTACTGGCCTAGTAGCTATTACGGCGTGTTGTAATGTGGTTACTCCTCTCGCAAGTTTGCTCATTGGTGTTATCGCTGGTGTTATTCATAACATTGGCTTGGTCGTGATGGCTGAGAAGTGGAAACTTGATGACCCAGTCGGAGCTATTCCTGTTCATGGGTTTGGTGGTGTTTTTGGTACTCTGTGCGTGGCGCTATTGGGTAGAGAAGAGCTATTAGTGCATGATAGATGGACACAACTAGGTGTTCAGTTGGTTGGAGTAGTAAGTTGCTTTGCCTTTACCTGTGCTGTGGCTTTCATTATGTTCAAAATGTTGCAATTGTTCTTGGGACTTAGGTTATCTCCTTCGATGGAGAAAAAGGGGGCGTTTTTTGCTGGAGTAGATATGGAGATGCCCGATGAGCTGCCGGGTAGTCAAGTGGTCAGCCAAGTCTCTGTTCGGGTCACGGAAACAGGATATAACTTATTCTCTGTAACGGATTATTTAAGCCGACCAACTGAAGCTAGATTGAAGTTGGCGCGTGAAAATAGGGTGGAATACTTAGATGATGAAGGCAACACCATTCCTGAGTCTGTAGCACTCCGTCAGCTATCCAGTATTATGCAAGATCAGCGTGATGATGCGATGGTGGATAAATCTAAGGTAATGGAGGAGAAAGAGCATATCATGCAGAGTATTTCTTATGCGAGTAAGATACAAGGAGCTATTCTAGGACAGGAAGGAGAACTAAAGAATTATTTTCCAAAGTCATTTATCTACTTTAAGCCCAGAGATACTGTTTCAGGTGATTTTTATTGGTTTGCCAAAGTGAAATGGTGCAAGATAATTGTTGTTTCGGATTGTACAGGTCATGGAGTGCCAGGTGCTTTTTTAACGGTTTTAGGGGTTTCTATACTTAACGAGATTATCAAACAAAAGACCATATTGGCACCTGAGAGAATTCTGGAAGAGCTTGACGCCAAACTCGTGCATGCCTTACGGAACAAAGGACATCAATTTACCAGCCATGACGGCATGGATATAGGTATCTTAGTGGTAGATGAAAAAAAATCAAAAGCATATTATGCAGGAGCTAAATCAAATCTGTATAAGCTTCGAGATGGTGGTCTTGAAGAAATCGCTGGTGATAAGTTCTCACTAGGATATGTGGATGAAAGGATTCAAAAGGTTTTTACCAGAAAAGTCGTTGACTACCAGCAAAACGATACCTTCTATTTAAGTTCTGATGGTTTTAGGGATCAGCATAACCCAGAGGGTAAGAAATATTTACGGATGAACTTCAAAAAACTGCTAATGGAAGTTTCAAATGTAAAAATGGAGGAACAATACGCTGCAATTGATAAGGCTTTTAATGAATGGAAGCAGGACGAAGAGCAAACGGATGATATCCTAGTGCTCGGTGTTAAACTTTAAAGACGGAGGATAAGGAGAATTGGATTTATTGGGTTTTTGGTTGATTTCCTTTGAGCCGATATTTACCATATATAACCGTATTTTTGCCTTGAAAACTTTGATGATTTAGGAATATATTAAGTTTTTTTGGGTCGTCCTCTTGTTGTTCAAAAAGATCCTATCTGATATTCTGTGATGTTTGGTTGGTTTTTGTTTTGTAATAGACCGTTTTTTTGGAATAATTTTTCGTAAACAGTCAATATTGAATAATTATCACTATTCTGTGCCATATAAATGATAATTGAAGTGGTCAAAACTATGCTTTCTTTAGTTGATTTTGATTGAAAGTATGGTTTTTTTAAGTTCTTTGTTAAAAGTGGCAATTTGGTTTTCTAACACTTAACATTCTAGACCTACCCTTCCTAAGAGACTTATTTTTGTAGATGTACTTCCAAATAAGTCCCTTATGAATTTTCGTTTTGTTCTCTTTTTGCTTCTTGGGCTATTGCCTGGAGCACTTTTGGCTCGCGACGGTCAAGAAGTCTTATCTCTAAACCTCAAACTGGATGATATCTGGGTGCTCATGGCAGCGGCACTGGTCTTTTTTATGCAGGCAGGATTCAAAGTGCTTGAGTCTGGATTGGTCAAAAAGGAACATAAAGCCGGTATTGGAGCGAAAAACCTGATGGATTGGGTAGCAGGAAGCATTGCCTTCTTCTTAGTTGGGTTTGGACTGATGTTCGGAGATTCTATACTGGGCGTTACGGGAAATGGTTTCTGGGGTGGATTCGGGCTTACGGAAGGATCAACGCATATTTTCTTTCTGTTTCAGCTAGCTTTTGCAGGTACAGCTTTGACTATTGTCTCGGGTGCTATGTCTGGACGCACAGGGCTGATACCTTATTTTATTGCCTCAGTGGTAACGGCGACTTTGATTTATCCAATTTTCGGCCATTGGGCATGGGGGAATCTACTTAATGAAGAAAACGAGCCTTGGCTAGCGAGCTTAGGTTTCATGGATTTTGCAGGATCAACGGTAGTGCACTCCGTTGGAGCATGGGTTGGTCTTGTTGGGATCTGGATCGTAGGTCCTAGGATTGGACGTTATAACGGAGCAGGGAAAGTTCAGCCTATTCAGGCTGCTGATTATGCCTATAGCATACTCGGAGTAATGATCCTCTGGCTCGGTTGGTGGGGGTTCAACGGTGGTAGTACGTTAGCATTCAACGATGACGTTCCAGTTATAATTTTGAATACAAATCTTGCTGGTGCGGCGGCTTGTTTTTCCGCTTTTTTTCACTGCTATTTTTTTCAAGGAAAACGAGATGTAATCGAGAAGATAGCGGGTGGATCACTGACTGGGCTTGTTGCCATTACCGCTTGCTGTAATGTGGTCACTCCTCAGATGAGTTTGGTCATTGGTTTTTTAGCAGGTATTATTCATAACCTCGCCTTGGTATGGATTACCGAAAAGTGGCGACTTGACGATCCTGTAGGTGCGATCCCTGTCCATGGTTTTGGAGGGGTATTCGGTACCCTGTCAGTAGCGTTGTTTGGTGATGCAGATTTATT
>CAYMST010000263.1:0-6625 GCA_964393115.1 uncultured Roseivirgaceae bacterium
AAAAAAGAATTTAAGAATAATAAGCCAATGAGCGCATTAGAATCACCTCAGGTAAGTATTATCATGGGTAGTAAGTCGGATTTACCCATTATGAAGGAAGCCGCAGTATTCCTAAAAGAGATGCGTATTAGCTATGAGATTACGGTAGTCTCGGCACATCGAACTCCAGAAAGAATGTTTGATTATGCACGTAATGCGCGCAAAAGGGGGATAAAAGTCATTGTCGCGGGTGCTGGTGGCGCTGCGCACTTACCAGGCATGGTGGCCTCATTAACCTCTCTTCCTGTCATCGGTGTGCCTGTTAAGTCTAGTAACTCTATAGATGGCTGGGATTCGATTCTATCTATTCTACAAATGCCGGGAGGAATACCCGTTGCCACAGTAGCTCTCAACGGAGGAAAGAATGCTGGCATACTAGCAGCCAGGACTATTGGTACTTTTGATAGTACGGTTGCCGAAAAACTAGACAACTATATTATAGCGCTGAAGAAGAAAGTAGAGTCGACCATAGAGGAAGTAGAATCTGTTCAAGTTTAGGAGGACGGTTTTTTTCTGAATACAGGTTTGGCTGCTGGCTTTTTAGCACTTACAGTTTCCTTTTCGATTGGTATCGGATATCTGCGTCTTAAAACATTGATGAAAAAGAGCTTTTGTTGTGTAAAACTATTCGGATGTACCTGATCAAATATTATGTTGAAATCGTCAAACCGGTCCTTTTCGTTTTTCTCGAATTTAGAGGCATCAATCTTTTTTGTGGCGAGGTACTCTAAAAAAGTCATGCCTCAAAATTAGTACGAAATCCTTTAGTTGCATTGGTGTTTCTTGTTTCTATGGGTTAACCACTGGCGGTATGCTGTCAGCAGAGAGCTAACCAAACTGAAAATCAGAGTCAGGTTCCCTAGTAAATTGAGATCCTAATAGAACAAAGTAGCCGAGATATACAATAAAATAGCACTATATTCTAAGATATCTAATGTGATACCCTCGATCCGGCTTACAATTCATGAGATGTATCGTTATGTTTGTATACACCCAACCAAATAGTATAAGCTAGCAAATATGAGTACGTTCAAGCATTTTCTTTTGGAAGAAAACGATGGTGTATTATTAGCCACCATTAACCATCCAGATAAACTCAACACGTTGAGTCAAGAGGCTCTTAAAGAGTTGCAGTCTATCATTGAGATAGGGTTAGATAATCATGACATAAAGGCTTTTATCATTACCGGGTCGGGGGAACGTGCCTTTGCTGCAGGAGCTGATATTGCCGAATTTGGTGAATTGAATGAATTCAATGGCCGGAAGTTCTCTGAAATAGGTCAGGAGACATTCGCCTTGTTAGAAAATTCTAACAAACCTGTAATTGCCGCGGTTAACGGGTATGCGCTTGGTGGTGGGTGCGAGCTAGCGCTTGCTTGTCACCTCAGAATCCTTTCTGAGAACGCTCAGTTTGGGCTTCCTGAGGCTGGATTGGGTATTTTACCCGGTTTTGGTGGTACACAAAGACTACCAAAATTAATCGGAAGGGCAAAGGCATTGGAGATTATGATGACAGGCGATAAAATTGATGCATATACTGCCGTTAAAATTGGACTCGCTAACTTGGTAGTTCGTAGTCATGAAGAACTTATTCCAAAGTGCTTGGATATGATCAGTAAAATTGGTCAAAAAGCACCATTAGCCATTGCACGAATAATTGAATCCGTAAATGCCTCAGTAGATACATCCATTAACGGCTATGAGGTGGAAGCAAACAATTTTGCCAGTTGTTGCGGGACTAAAGATTTTAAAGAGGGCGCAACGGCTTTTCTGGAGAAGCGCCCAGCCATTTTTAGTGGTGAATAACTATTTCAGGCATAGACATAAAGTTGTTGCTTAAATATTAATGAGTAAATTGAAGTCCCTTGCGGGACACACTGTAATTTATGGGGCGAGCTCAATACTAGGTCGTCTCCTTAACTATATACTAGTTCCTCTTCATACGGGGATCTTTACAGCCGCTGAATACGGGTCTATTACAAATCTTTATGCCTATACGGCTGTATTTCTGATCATCTACTTGTGTGGTATGGAAACCGCATATTTCAGGTTTGGTACCAAACATAAAGAGTCTGAAAACAAATATTTTTCAGCAAGCTTCTTTGTGGTATTGCTCGTATCCACGGTCATTAGTGGAACGATTATTTTATTTTCTAATCAAATCGCTAGTGCAGCACACTACCCTCATTTGGCACATTGTGTGAGGTGGCTTGCCATGCTGATGTTTGCAGATGCCATAGTAGCCATTCCCTTCGCCAAACTAAGACTAGAAAATAAGGCACTCCGATTTGCCATTACCAAGCTCCTAAATATTGGGTTGACTCTATTACTGAATATTTGGTTTTACACCCTAAATGATCCTGAAAACGGTGTGTTTACAAACTTTTATGAAGGAGAACTGATTGTGAGCTTTGTTTTTTTAGCCAACCTAATCTCTAATAGTTTATTGGTCGTTTTGGTAGCAGATGTCTTTTTTAAAATAAACCTCAATTTCCGACAAGAACACATTAGAACATTATTGGGTTACTCGTGGCCATTGGTATTCATGGGATTAGGGGGAATGACCAATGAAATGTTTTCGAGGGTTATTTTAGAGTTTTTGCTATCTGACGACCTCTATACCGGATATAACGCTCAAGAAGCGCTAGGGATCTTTGGCGCCTGTTATAAGCTTACGGTATTTATGGCATTGGCGACGCAAGCTTATCGTTATGCAGCCGAACCTTTTTTCTTTTCTTCTGCCGCAGATAAGACCTCTCCCGAATTTTTTGCCCAGTCTACGCATTGGTTTATTGTACTTGGTTGTCTGACGTGTTTTGGAGTAAGTGCCAACTTAAACTTAATCGCTCCACTAGTTTTAAAGAAAGATATCTTTTTGGAAGGCCTCGATGTAGTACCTATTCTTTTAATGGGATCACTCATGCTTGGGGTTTACTTTAATTTATCCATTTGGTATAAAATCAAGGAGAAAACGGTCATTGGTATGTACATCTCACTGACTGGAGCGGTATTAACAATTGTAGGGAATGTGATCATGGTACCGATATTAGGTTACCATGGTAGTGCAGCAGTGACCTTGTTTACCTACTGTTTTATGGTGGCAGTGAGTTACATCATTGGTCAACGCCAGTATCCTATCCCCTATATGCTCATCGACCTGGTTTATTTAGTGGCAACAGCTGTTATTAGTTATTTGATCTACAGTGTTTTCAATCCAGACATGATTCAAGGCATAGTTTTTAGTTTTTTGGGAGTTATTTTCGTGTTGTTTGTGGAGCGCAAGAGATTACCGTCGAAGAAATGAACTACTCTGCTAATTAATTTTTTAGATTTGTATTGATATAGAGTTAATCCCTGATAATGAATTTAATAATTCCTATGGCCGGTCGTGGTAAGCGACTTCGACCACATACCCTTACAGTTCCAAAACCTTTAATACCCATTGCTGGTAAGCCAATTGTTGAGCGACTAGTTTTGGATATAGCTGAAGTCTGTGGTGGTAACATTGAGAACATTGGTTTTGTAATTGGTGACTTTGGAAAAGAAGTGGAAGACAACCTTCTGGAGGTGGCTAAGACTGTAGGTGCTAAGGGACATATTTTTTATCAGGAGGAAGCACTCGGAACGGCACATGCCGTATACTGTGCTGAGAAGATAATGGAGGGCCCTGCCGTTGTGGCCTTCGCGGATACCCTTTTCAAAGCAGACTTTAGGATTGAGGATGATAAAGAGGGAATAATTTGGGTTAAGCAAGTGGAGGACCCAAGTGCTTTCGGAGTGGTAAAACTTGGTGATGCGGATGAGATTACCGATTTCGTCGAAAAGCCCAAACAGTTTGTCTCTGACTTGGCCATCATTGGGATTTACTATTTCAAAAAATCTGAGGACCTCAAAAGAGAAATAAAATTCTTGCTGGACAATAAGGTGCTTAAGTCTGGAGAGTATCAATTGACTGATGCACTTGAAAACTTAAAAAATGATGGTGTCAAGTTTTATCCTGGAGAAGTCGCGGAATGGCTAGATTGCGGTAATAAGCATGCGGTTGTTGATTCCAACAATAGATATTTGGACTTTTTACGTCATGATCAGCTTAGAGAGCAAGGAGTGACAATTAAAAATTCAGTAGTCATAGAACCGGTTTACCTTCGAGAAGGTGCTATACTCGAAAACAGCGTTGTAGGCCCCTATGTATCTGTCGGGAAGAATACGGTAGTTTCTAACAGCGTTATATCTAATTCAGTTATCCAAAATGACACGAAAATTGCATCAGCAAACCTGAAAAATTCGTTAATAGGTAACGATGCTCAATTTGAAGGAGCAATAAGAGACATTAGTTTAGGTGATTTTTCAGTGCTAAAAGGTTAATCCATGATGAAAGGGTTGGGAATAGGAGTTTTGGTTTTAGTTATATTGACTTCTTTGAGTGGTGAAATATCTGCTCAACGTAAGAAAAAGAAATCTAAGAAGACCACCACTTCCGTTTCAAAGCCTTTCAAATTATCTAAAGAGCTGAAGCAAAAGGTATCCACATACCTTATCGTGGCCACTAAGCATTATGCAGTTGAGGATTTTAAAAAATCTAAAGCAGAGTATGAAAAGGTAATAGCTATTGAACCATCAAATGCGGCTGCACATTATAAGTTAGCGCAGATTAATCTTCTTTATAATGAGTTAGACAAGGCATATGAGCACGCTAATAAATCTGTGAGCTATGATAATACCAACAAGTTTTATTATCTGAAGAAAGCGGAGATTGAGCGTGCATTATCTAAATTTGAAGAGGCCGCGACTACTTATGAGACACTAATCAAAGAGGTGCCAGGCACTCATCAGTATCTTTATAACCTAGCGGCTACATATAGGTATGCTGGGCAACAGGAGAGAGAACTTGAGGTGTATGATCGTATCGAAAAAGAGTACGGCAAAAGCCAGGAAATCCTTTTGCAAAAACAACAAATCTTATTGCGATCCAACCGTCTTGACGATCTGATTTCTGAATATCAGAAATATATAAATTCCTTCCCTGATGTAGTAGAATACAGACTTGGCTTAAGCGATATTTTAACGAACAATGGACGCCATGATAAGGCTGTAGTACTCCTGAATGAAACGCGTGGGCTCTTTCCCAACGAAACCAACGTTTTATTAGCACTTTCAGAAGTGTATCGAAAAAGTAATCGAATCAATGAAGCTATCGAAATACTGAGATCTGCCTTTGCGGATCCTTCTTTAAGCTTCAGCTCTAAAATACAAGTGTTTAGCTCTTATTTTTCTGCACTCGCTCAGGAGGAATACGTTGCTCCATTGAGAAGCTTAGGAGATACGTTGACGAGAGTACATCCAGAAGAAGCCAATTCGCATATTCTAGTAGGTGATCTAAATGTGAGACTTGGTGAAAAAGAAAAGGCGCTAGAAAACTATAAAAAGGCCATTCAGCTCAGCCAAGAGAACTTTAACATTTGGCGAAACATCCTCCAGCTTTCGGTAGAACTGAAGGATTTTGATGTAACGACCGAGTTTGGAGAGCGATCAGTTGAGTACTTTCCAAATCAAGCGATGTTGTATTACTTAACAGGTATTGCCTATTACTCCAAACAGAACTTTGATGAGGCAATTAGGGTGCTGGAGACAGGTTCACGCTTCGCCAAGCATGATCCAGATCTGTACAGCTATTTTCAGGGCCAACTAGGTGATAGCTACAATGGGGTTGGTAATAACGAGAAATCAGATATGGCCTATGATAAAGCATTAAAAGCGAAGCCTAATAATGATCATGTTTTAAACAATTACAGCTATTTCCTCTCTATTCGCAAAGAAAGACTTGATTATGCCCTCAAATTATCGAGTCAATTAATAGGTTTACATCCCGAAAGTAGTACCTTCCTAGATACCCATGGTTGGGTGTTATATGTAAAGGGAGATTATCAAGAAGCTGAGAAATACTTAAAAAGAGCGGCTGAAAGTTCTCAGAATGGCACTATTCTTGAACATTATGGAGATGTAGTATATAGGCTTGGTGATATTGACCTAGCTTTGGAGTATTGGAAGAAAGCGAAGGAAACGGAAGACGACGTCTCTGATTTCTTAGAAAAGAAAATTAAAGATGCTAAACTCTACGAGTAGGTACATATATTTAGCTTGGCTTTTGATAGCCGTAGGAGTCTCATCGTGTAAGACTGTTTTTAATGGTCTAGGATCAAAACCGATCAATTTCCATTCGATTTCCGTTAACCAGATTAACTCGGAATTTCTAACCGCTAGGACAAAACTGAATATTTCTGATGGACAAAAAAACATCAATGCGATAGTTAATTTCAGAATAAAAAGAGACAGCATCGTATGGTTTTCAGTACAAAGTGCTATGGGTATTGAGGGTGCAAGGGGCATTTTAACGCAAGACTCAGTCGCCTTCCTTGATCGTCTGAAAAAGAACTATGTGGTCATTGGGTACGATGACTTGCGTGAAAAATTCCATGTAGAATGTAATTATCACATGTTGGAATCAATAGTGCTAGGGAATTTGGCCAACGATTTAAATGCCGCTGACGCTATATTCAAAGAATCAGACCAGTTTAGAATAGTCCAG
>CAYMST010000264.1:0-6592 GCA_964393115.1 uncultured Roseivirgaceae bacterium
ATCTGAAACTTCAGGTAAAGGGAGGGGCTGCAAATCCGTCACCTCCAGTAGGGCCTGCTTTAGGTAGTAAGGGGCTTAATATCATGGAGTTTTGTAAGCAGTTCAATGCAAGAACCCAGGATAAGCAAGGACAAACGCTACCCGTATTGGTGACGATTTTTAGTGACAAGTCTTTCGAGTTTGTTGTTAAGACTCCTCCAGCTGCGGTTTTGATTAAAGAGGCTATAAAGCTTAAGAAAGGATCAGCGGAATCGAATAGAACTAAAGTGGGATCTATTAACTGGGATCAGATAAAGGAGATTGCAGAGACGAAAATGCCAGACCTGAACGCCTTTCATATACATTCTGCAATGAAAATGGTTGCTGGTACGGCGAGAAGTATGGGAGTTAAGGTAACTGGCGATGAGCCCTGGGCAAGTTAAGGTTAAGTATAATGGCTAAATTGACGAAAAACCAAAAAAAATCCGTTGAGGGTGTAGACTTTGAGAAGGACTATACCATCGCAGAGGCTGCTGAATTGGTTAAAAAAATAACATTCACCAAATTTGATGCATCAGTTGATGTGGATATCCGATTAGGAGTGGATCCAAGAAAGGCTGATCAAATGGTTCGTGGTATTGCCACGCTACCGCATGGTACAGGTAAAGACGTTAGGGTTTTAGTTTTATGTACTCCCGATAAGGAGGAAGAAGCGAAAGCTGCAGGGGCTGATCATGTCGGTCTAGATGATTATATCAAGAAAATTGAGGGTGGTTGGACTGATATTGATGTTATTATTACCATGCCTACAGTTATGGCTAAAATAGGTAGACTAGGTAGAGTTTTAGGGCCCAGAGGTTTAATGCCAAACCCTAAGGCAGGAACGGTTACATTGGATGTAGCGAAAGCTGTCAATGAAGTGAAAGCGGGTAAAATCGATTTCAAAGTGGATAAGTTTGGTATTATACATACTAGTGTAGGTAAGGTGTCATTTGATGCAGATAAAATCAGAGACAATCTTACTGAAATGGTACAAGTAGTAGCAAAACTTAAACCAGCGAGTGCTAAGGGGACTTATTTCAAAAGTATAAGTGTTTCTAGTACTATGAGTAAAGGTATTTCAATTGATAAGGGTAGCATAGCAGGATTATAAGTTATGACAAGGGAAGAAAAAGCAGTGGTTATTGAAGACTTGACGGGGAAGTTCAAAGAAACTACAAATTTCTACGTTACAGATGCTTCGGGATTAACGGTCGCCCAGATTAATGATTTTCGAAGATTGTGCTATGAAAGAGGCGTAGAGTATAAGGTTTATAAGAATACCTTGATCAAAAAGGCTTTGGATAATCAGGAAACTGATTTTACTGAATTGGATAGCATTTTGAAAGGTTCTTCCGGTGTAATATTCTCACCTGAGAATGGAAATTTACCTGCAAAGATGTTAAAGGAGTTCTATAAGAAGGGGAATGAAAAACCCCTACTAAAAGGAGCTTCAATAGATACAGACGTTTTTATAGGTGCAGATCAATTGGATGCACTTAGTAAACTTAAGTCCAAGAACGAGCTTATTGGTGAGGTTATTGGATTACTACAATCTCCTGCGAAAACAGTTGTGTCACAACTTCAAAGTGGTGGAGATAAAATTGCCGGAATTGTTAAAACACTTTCGGAAAGAACAGAAGAATAATAAATTTAGAAATTTAATATTAATTAGAAATGGCAGATTTGAAAGCTTTCGCTGATCAGTTGGTTAATTTGACTGTGAAGGAGGTAAATGAGTTGGCAAGCATCCTTAAGGATGAGTATGGAATCGAACCTGCTGCTGCGGCTGCTCCTGTAATGGTTGCTGCTGGGGGCGGTGAAGGTGGTGAAGGTGGAGCTGAGGATAAGACATCGTTTAGTGTGATCTTAAATTCTGCGTGTAGCTCTAAGCTTAAAGTTGTGAAGTTGGTGAAAGAGCTTACTGGTCTTGGTTTGAAAGAGGCTAAGGAAGTAGTAGATGGTGCACCTAAGCCATTGAAAGAAGGTATTGCGAAAGATGAGGCAGAAGCACTAAAAGCTCAATTAGAGGAAGTAGGTGCTGAGGTAGAGCTTAAGTAATTATTGGATTACCTCAACTGCTTAAATTTCTATCTAGACCTGGCTTTATGAGTCAGGTCTTTTCCTATTTGTGCCCATTTTGTTCTTTTTTTAATTAATATTTCATATTGTGCAAGAGAGAAAGAATTTCTCATCAATTAAGCGAGTCTTAGACTATCCTGATTTTCTTGGTGTTCAGGTACAATCATTTAAGGATTTTCTTCAATTGGATACCCCTTCGGAGAAGAGAATTCAAGAGGGACTTTTTAAGGTATTTTCGGAGAATTTTCCGATTTCGGATTCTCGAGAGAATTTTGTTTTGGAGTTCGTTGATTATACAATCGATCCTCCAAAATATGATGTTCAAGAATGTGTAGATCGTGGACTGACATTTTCTGTACCGCTCAAGGCAAAGTTGCGATTATTATGCAATGATGAGGATAATGAAGACTTTGAGACAATTGAGCAAGAGGTGTTTCTTGGTAATATTCCCTATATGACCGAAAAGGGTTCATTTATTATAAATGGAGCTGAAAGGGTTATTGTATCTCAGTTGCACAGGTCACCGGGTGTGTTTTTTGCACAAAGTAAACATACTAACGGAACGCTACTATATTCTGCGAGGATAATCCCTTTCAAGGGTTCGTGGATTGAATTTGCTACTGACGTGAACAACGTTATGTATGCTTACATTGACAGAAAGAAAAAATTTCCGGTTACCACCTTACTTCGTTCGATTGGATACGGATCGGATAAAGATATTTTGGACCTTTTTGGACTGTCCGAGGAGGTCGAAGCGACTAGTGGGAACTTAAAGGAAGTAGTTGGAAGAAAGTTGGCCGCTAGGGTTTTGAAATCTTGGACGGAAGACTTTGTAGATGAAGATACGGGCGAGGTAGTATCTATCGACAGGAACGAGGTCTTGCTAGAAAGGGACTCGCTAATCGAAGAATCTGATATAGAAACAATTATAGACTCTGGTGTTAAGTCAATCATCCTTCACAAGAAAGATGTGAACATCACGGACTATTCAATAATATATAATACACTTCAAAAGGATAATTCTAACTCGGAGAAAGAGGCTGTCGAGCAGATTTATCGTCAACTAAGAAATAATGAAGCCCCTGATGAACAGACTGCGAGAGATGTTATTCAGAATTTATTCTTTAGTGACAAGCGATATGATCTAGGTGAAGTAGGTAGGTATCGAATAAATAAAAAGTTAGGTCTTGAGGTTTCTCACGAAATAAGAGTTCTAACAACAGAAGACATAATTTTAATTGTCAAGTACCTAATTGGTTTGATCAACTCAAAAGCTGTTGTGGACGATATTGATCACCTGAGCAACAGAAGAGTACGAACTGTAGGGGAGCAACTATACAGCCAATTTGGTGTAGGGCTAGCGCGTATGGCGAGGACAATTAAGGAAAGAATGAACGTCAGAGATAACGAGGATTTTAAACCAGTGGATTTAATTAATGCTCGTACTTTGTCTTCAGTTATTAATTCGTTCTTTGGAACCAATCAATTATCTCAGTTTATGGATCAAACGAATCCGTTGTCTGAGATAACTCACAAAAGAAGAATGTCGGCATTGGGACCCGGTGGACTCTCTAGAGAAAGAGCGGGTTTTGAAGTTCGAGATGTACACTATACACACTATGGTCGACTTTGTACCATTGAGACACCTGAAGGCCCTAATATTGGACTAATTTCTTCACTTTGCGTGCACGCCAAGGTGAATAGCATGGGTTTTATAGAAACGCCTTACAGAAAGGTTAACGAAGGGGTTGTGGATATGAGTGGTGAAGTGAGCTATCTCACTGCCGAAGAAGAAGACAATAATAATATAGCTCAGGCGAATGCTCCTATTTCTGGTGTAGGCGCTTTTGAAAATGAACAGGTAAAAGCGCGGTTTGAGGGTGACTTCCCATTGGTAGCACCAAATGAGGTGTCTTACATGGACGTGGCTCCAAATCAGATCGTGTCTGTAGCGGCATCTATGATTCCTTTTTTGGAGCACGATGATGCGAATAGGGCCTTGATGGGCTCAAACATGCAGCGTCAGGCTGTTCCATTGTTGAGACCTGAGGCTCCAATTGTTGGGACTGGCCTTGAGAAGAGGGTTGCTAAGGATTCAAGAGAGATCGTAGTCGCTGAAGGAGACGGCGAGGTGATCTTTGTTGATGCTACTAAAATCATAGTTAAATACGAGAAAACTGATCAAGAAAAACAAGTCTCTTTTGACGACGGTACTGTAGAGTATTCGCTTACTAAGTTTAAGAGAACTAACCAAGATACCTGTATTAATCTTAAACCGATTGTTTTTAAGGGACAGAAGGTTGTGAAGGATCTGCCTTTATGTGAAGGTTTTGCTACGCAGCAAGGTGAACTTGCTTTGGGTAGGAATATGTTGGTGGCATTCATGCCTTGGAAGGGGTATAACTTTGAGGATGCAATAGTGATCAGTGAGCGTGTGGTTCGTGAAGATATATTTACGTCTATTCATATTGATGAGTATGAGTTAGAAGTTAGGGACACGAAGCGGGGTGAAGAGGAACTTACTGCAGAGATTCCAAACGTTTCTGAAGAAGCAGTTAAAAATCTTGATGAAAATGGTATAATCCGAGTAGGTTCTGAAATTAAAGAGGGCGATATATTAATAGGTAAGATTACTCCCAAAGGAGAGTCTGACCCGACACCAGAGGAAAAGCTACTTAGAGCTATTTTTGGAGATAAGGCGGGTGATGTAAAGGATGCTTCACTCAAGGCTTCCCCTTCTTTACGTGGTGTAGTTATTGATACGAAGTTATTCTCTAGACCTAAAAAAGATAAAGATTTAAGAGCTCGGGCGAAGAAAGAGGTTGAAAGACTTAAGGCTCAATATTCGTCACAGCTTTTAGATGTTAGAGGCCAAATAGTTGATAAACTAGTAGAAATACTAGGAGGAAAAACTTGCCAAGGCATCAAACATAAGTTTGGAGAGGAGATTATGTCTAAGGGTGTTAAGTTCTCAAAAGAAAACATTGATGCTAATATTTTTCCTCCAAAAAACATCTTCCGTGACGAGAGTAACTATAACGTTCCTGAGGAAGTAAATCTAATATCTGATCTAATACTTGATGATTGGACAGATGAGCCAGAGCTCAATGATGTTTTACTTACATTGGTTAAAAACTATAACCGTCAGAGAAACCTGATAGGAGGGGCGTTTAAGCGTGAAAGGTTTGCGTTAGAAGTAGGAGATGAACTTCCAGCTGGAATTGTTCAACTGGCTAAGGTTTACATTGCTAAAAAACGTAAACTAAAAGTTGGAGACAAGATGGCTGGACGACACGGTAACAAAGGAGTTGTTGCCAAGGTTGTGAGGGAAGAGGATATGCCATTCCTTGACGATGGACATCCAGTGGATATTGTACTTAATCCTCTTGGTGTACCTTCTCGTATGAATATTGGACAGATATACGAGACTGTGTTAGGCTGGGCAGGACGAAAGCTTGGTAGAAAGTATGCGACGCCAATTTTTGATGGTGCATCCGCTGCTGAGGTAGATGCTGAATTAGCTGAAGCTGGTTTACCTAAATTCGGAAGATCATATCTGAATAACGGATTAACCGGCGAAAGATTTGATCAGCCAGTAACAGTGGGTATAATATACATGCTGAAACTAGGACACTTAGTAGATGATAAAATGCATGCTAGGTCTATAGGACCTTACTCGCTTATTACGCAGCAGCCTCTTGGTGGTAAAGCTCAGTTTGGTGGCCAGCGTTTTGGTGAGATGGAAGTTTGGGCACTTGAGGCATTCGGTGCAGCACATATCCTTCAAGAGATTCTGACGATTAAGTCTGATGATGTAATCGGAAGAGCAAAGGCGTATGAGGCGATAGTTAAGGGTGAAAATATGACTAAGCCAAATATTCCAGAGTCGTTTAACGTCTTGGTTCACGAACTAAGAGGTTTAGCGTTAGAAATTACTTTAGATTAGTTTAGAATCCAATTAGCCGAAATAGAGTTACATGGCATTTAGAAAGAATAGAAAACTAAGTAGCGACTTTAATAAAGTTACCATTAGTCTGGCTTCTCCTGAGTCCATCTTGGAAAGTAGTAATGGAGAGGTAACACAACCTGAAACAATTAACTATAGAACATACAAACCGGAAATGGGTGGCCTGTTCTGTGAGAGAATTTTCGGGCCTGTCAAAGACTGGGAATGTCATTGCGGTAAGTATAAAAGAATAAGATATAAGGGGATTATTTGTGATCGATGTGGCGTTGAGGTTACCGAAAAGAAGGTAAGACGTGAACGCATGGGACACATCGAACTTGTTGTTCCCGTTGCACATATTTGGTATTTTAGGTCTTTGCCAAATAAAATAGGTTACCTATTGGGAATACCTACTAAAAAGTTGGATCAAATCATCTACTATGAGAGATATATAGTAGTGCAACCAGGTGTAAAAGAAGAGGACGGTATTAATAAGCTCGACTTCTTAACAGAAGATGAGTATTTAGATATCTTAGAGAAGCTACC
>CAYMST010000265.1:0-6568 GCA_964393115.1 uncultured Roseivirgaceae bacterium
AGTAACCGGTCCTATTTGAAAAAAAACATTAACAACATCACCAAATTCCGCCGTTCTCTTTATCTCTACAAAACCGTCCATCCTGGCATTAATATCCACTTTGAGAATATTAGATAGATCAAGTTTTCCTTTGCTATACCATGCGGAATACTCGTGCGACCAATACAAGTTAACGTCAGAAATAACTAGTGCTTTTAGTAAAGACTGAGAAGCGGCTACTAGAGGCAGATAATCTGTTTTGGAAAACTTCTCTTCGTAGTGCCTGGCTTCCTCCTCCGTTACCATGTTCGCTAAGCGGTACATAAATGTCGGATCCTCCATATCATGCGCAGTGGGTGCTCCCAATCGGTCAATGATATCTACTATATCTGTAGACATTTCAACAAACACATTATCATTAATCTTGATGTCCAGTGATAAAAAGGCACTACAAGAGAACTTGTTGGAGTCCGGGATGCCAACTCCAGATACCGCAGCGTTTAAGTCAAACTGAGAATGCTTGGCGATGAAGGTCGCATCACCTTCAAAGAAGACAGCCCCATCTTTATCGTTGTATGAAAACGTCTTCCCACCATACTTTTTATTTGCAGTTTTTTCTTCAGTTTCAATGACAAACCTTTTCTCATTTTCATCATAAAACATCATTCCGTCTGGGAAGAAAAAGTATTCGTCTGAGACGTTTTTGGGGTAGTGCATAAATTCAAAATACAAATCTCCATATAGATCGTCAAATAAAAGTCCTGCTGTCAACGGGTCTCCTAATGCCGTTTTCGTCGTCCTAAACGGAATAAGAACATTTTGATGTTGATAATCATGTACATACTCTACCCAGTATTCATAATCTGGAATATCAAAATCTATTTTGACCTGGCCATCCAAATACAGGGCCTTCTTATTGGCATACATGGTTACTTCTCCTCGATAATAAAATCTTGGTGAAATAATAAGGTCCTTATACTCGCTTATTTCGCCTCTAGCTACTGTTATTTCGCCAAATTCCTTTCCGTGCTTGCCAAGTTGAATTTGCTCATGCTGAAAATCCCCCATGCTTATGTCAAACGTGTCCAAATCGCTATTCACGTACTGATATGTAGCGTGACCATCAAATTTCTTTCTCGATAATATTTTGATATTACCATTATATAAATAGTGATGCCGATTAGCTGTATCGAGAATAATTACTGCATTACTAAACTCCTGAAGTTCAGAGTTTTCAAGTATAGTTGTTTCGTTCCCTTCCGGGATAACTTCACCATCGGCTACTTTGATGTACGGAATACCTTGAATATTTAACTCATAACTATTGATATCGTATACCGCATCGGTAGCATTAAAGGCCAAAGAATCGAGTTCTACACGAGTAGAAAAGAAATACGAATTTCTTATATCCTCCTCCTCCGGCTTAGACATGGTAATCAGCGAGTCCTCCAGGTACCAAACTGCGTTGGTGATAGAAGTCTTCATTTGGGCGTATGGAAAACTAATCGCCGCCACCCCTTGTTTCTCAGGAGAAACGTCTGCAATATCCTCCACAAGATTGAACCTTACCGCAATATCTTCACCGTACATAGCCGCCTTATCAGGGTTATTCGTCAATACCTCAAAAGTTGCATGTCTCGATGAGTAAGAAAACTCCTTAAAATTCAACTCATTAGAAATAGCCCTTGACCCCCTGGTATTTAAAGTACCTGACCCAAAGACCCCATTACCAGTCATATTTACCTTTCCATCTAGGGTTGCAGAGCCATCATAAAATGCAAAAGGAGCACCGATATTGGCTATGTACATACTGTCTTTTAGTGGTAGCCAAAGCATGTTATAGTTGTCCAGAGTTGCTTGTGGAAAGCTCGCGTTCACAAAATCGCCAGGTCTTATCTCGCCTTCTTGTCCCTCGGCAGTTACCGAATCCATATAAAATGTAAAATGATCCGAATACAGCGTTGTAGAGATGTAGTCAATTTTACCTTTCCCTACAATTCCCTCTCCATTGAGCACAAGTTCACCATAAAACTGTCCTTGACCTTGGTATAATGGATAACCCGACTCAGGAACAAGGTGTCTGAACCCAAGCCTAGAATCCTCCATGATGACCAACTTTTCTTTAAAGTTTGGAAAGATTCCGCCAGAAATAAATGTACCGTCAAAATTGATGGAACTTGGATCGGATCTATTTATACTGTCCATTTCAAAAGGAGGTACGAGAAACCTAACCGACTTATCATAAGCGTTATATAAATATTCTTCCGAATCAAAGTATACACTCGCTTCAGAATCACTGACAAAATAAGGGTATTGTACTTTCTCTATTCGACCTGACTTATTTGTGGGTTCGTTGACAAATAAAGTACCAGAGGTCTGTGTTAAATGATTTGACAGTGCAAATTTTTCATCGTCAGATTTAAATTTCTTTAGGGAATCTGGCACTTCTATTTGAATTCTCATAGAGTCTATTTCGGTCAACTCGAACATAAAGGCTTCGTAGTCGAAAGAGAATCCATGCCCACGATACTGAAAATCTCCTGCGTTAACCATTCCATCAAACGTGTAGTTTCGATTCTTTCGTAAAACCACCCTACCACTATCAGGAACAGTCTTAACGTCCTCATTTGGGGTAATGTATATAAGCTTGATACCATTAATTTCTAAAAGTCCACTATCCAAGTCAATGACACCATTGGGTCCTGAGTCTGTGATTGAAGAAAATAGTATGTTGTCAAAGTCCTTTCTCTTCATCTGAGAATTGATGTAATGAAACGCCTTTCGTTTCACAATGACTTCGCCAGTCCTATGGTTATAATTAATAAACCCTTCTTCATATAAGAATTCGATTACCGCATTGGCAATTTGATAGTTGTACTTAAGGCCGCTAGCAAAATCATCTAGTTGAAAAGAGGCCGATTTGATCATCCTAGAGTATCTTACTACTGATGCCACCGGGTGGAATTGGTATAAGCCAGTGTATTTTTTGAATCGCGCCTTACTAAAATAATCATGCGATTCAAAGACCACAGGAACTAGGTGTCTGGCGCTCAGCATTTTAATTTCGATTCGCGCTGAGTCAAGTCTCCAGTCCAGAAGATCGGCATTAAAATCTATCTTGAAATAAGAGGAGAAATAGGTCGTATGTTTGAAGTTACCAGCATCCTTAATAAGCTGCAAATGATGATCTTTTATATCATAATTAACCCGAACCTTTGGGTGGGTAATCGAGTCGTCTTCATGGCGAATAGAGATATTAGAAGAATGTGAATAGATGGTTGAGTCAACAAATTCGAACTCTTGAGATAAAGCCATAAAACTACGACCATTATACAAAACGCTTAGTTTCCCAGTCGATAAGTCCGCCGATCTGCCAAAGAGCGAATTGCCTTCTACACTAATTCCACCAATATACTCGACGCCTCTAGAAGGAATTTTTAGTTTCAAATCAGAAGCATACGATGAAAATCTTGGAAATGAAGTGCTTGTCTTTTTGAAGCGTTTCACACTTCTCATTTCAAACGAGCCTTCAATTTCCGAATCATATAAACTGTTAAGTTTTAACTTGACATTCGCGGCTTTTAAATGTGAACGCTTAAGCTGCATGCCGTATTTATCAAGAGTAACACTAGCACTATCCATGTTGTCAAAGTAACCTGGCCAATGATAGACACCTCCTTCTCCGACAAAAATCATGTCTTTAAGCATCAGACTACCACTGGTTTTACGAATTACCACAGAGTCATATGGCGTACTAAATGCTAGATCAAAGTCCTTTAACTGTAGAACAGGCCCTACCAACTCGGGGATTTCAACATGATTTACTACCTCACCTAAAGAGCTAACATCATCATCGCCTTCAAGTGCTTCGGGCTCATCAAAGCTCTCTTCATCCCATGAACTATTATCATCCCAATCAGAAGACTCATCACTACCCCAGTCGTTTCCCCAACCTTCAGCATCATCGCTTTCCTCGAACCATCCGGAAGCCTCCTCTTCCTCCTCAATGATCTCCTCTTCATCTTCTGGACTTTCCTCTTCAATCGGAGGCTCAATCACATCAAAGCTAAAACTACCTCCTTTGGCGGAAACTGTGCTAAACCGAGAGTAGTACAAAATTTCTCTTCCAAAATAATAATTCAAACCCAACAATAGATTTTCCAACTGAACTCCGCTTGCACTAAGAACTGCCTCTTTTGTGGCTTCTAACATTTTTGTTAGTTGCACCTTATCAATTCCACTCCTTATAGCATATGTTGTATAGCCAACGAAATACTTTAGATATGGATTTGCCAGAATGCGTCTTGAGTGCAGTTGTTTGGTAATATCATAAAACAACTCCTTTTCCTTTCTTGAAAAGTTAGCGTCCCAGGCCTCTGAGAAGTCATAGGCGAGTTTATTAGCGGCTTCCGTATCTGCCGATTTTATCCTTTTAACAATATATGATTTGAAATCACCAGAGTCAAGGCTTGATGGAAAGTATCTATAAACTTGAGCTTCAGTCTCCATCGAACTTACCAGCGACAATAAGCCTATCACTAAGATCTGCCAGCTGGAATTGCCCAACAATTTATTCATTACCCTGATGACCATAAGCTTTTAGAATCTATACCTAGTACCTACCTAAGCATTCAAATTGAAAACACTTAACTTAACACCTGATCGTAAGTACGTTTGTTAAAACTACAAATTCAAAAAAGAATTGTCGAATTAATTAGTCCTTTTATATAACGCCGCTACCCAATCGTTCCTTACCTCTTTTTTCAAAAAAGTAAACCCTTGCGCGGTAGCGCTTTCATTCACAATCTCTAAATCGTGCTCATAAAATCCACTGAGCACCAGATGTTCTTGACAGATATTCGCGTAAATACCCATTTCCGATAATAACACGTTCCTGTTAATATTCGCCAATACCACATCAAAGTTGTCATTTTCATACAAACCGGCCGTACCTAATTCAACCTGTACTGTATCGATTCCGTTTAGCTGAAAGTTTTCATTACCATTTTCCACGCACCAAGTATCTATATCACAAGCTCTTATTGATTTCGCCCCAAGCTTATGCGCCATTATGGCCAAAACACCCGTGCCGGTACCCAGGTCTACCGTTGATTTGTCTTTGAGAGGCATCATAGTCATTAACTTGAGCATGTTACTTGTAGTAGCATGATGCCCAGTACCAAAAGACATTTTAGGGTTGATTAGAATATCATATTTGAAGCTTGAGTCAGAATCATGAAACGAAGCCCTGACTTTAACCCGCTTTTCATCTCCAACAATTACCTCAACGGGATCGTAATTTTTCTCCCATTCTTCGTTCCAGTTCTTTGTCTCTACCTTGATGACCTGATACTTGTTTTCCACGTTGTAAACTCGAAGAATCTCTATCAGTTCTTGTTCATTATACTGGTCTTCTGGGACATAGCCCTTCAAAACACTCTCCTCTTCTACAAAGCTATCAAACGATAAATCAGACAACTCGGCAATTAATATTTCAGCTAATTCACCCTTAACTGGGATTTGTATTTCAAAATAGTTTGATGGCATAATTAAATGAATCCATGAAAATTGGACGAAATAGTTAGTTTAAGCGATTTATAACCAGATGCTATACCAATTTTGCAAAGCAAAAAGAGCTAACCAAACTCTCACGAACTTGATGTATAAAATAAAGTTTTGGAAAGTATACCTTTAAATCAATCAAAATATATTGATTGGAAAAGTTAACCAAGTAAAGTAACTCACCCCAATTTCATTCGACCAGGGTGAGTTATGACGGGTTTAATAAGACTTTGTTATGTCCACAAAATCGCGAGACTTCAATGAAGCTCCACCAATTAGACCTCCATCGACATCTTTTCCGGCAAATATCTCCTTTGCATTGCTCGGCTTACAACTACCACCATAAAGGATAGAAGTATTCTCAGCTGCTGCACCATATTTAGAAGCTAAATGCTGTCTTAGCTCATCTTGCATTTCCTGCGCCTGCTCGGAAGTAGCCGTCTTACCGGTACCAATTGCCCATATTGGCTCATATGCAACAACTACCTTCTTAAAGTCATCTTCTGATAAATGAAAAAGGCTATTCGTCAATTGAGTCTTGACAAAATCTAGGTGTGTACCTGCTTCACGAATTTCTAGTGGCTCTCCACAACAGAAGATTGGAGTAAGGCCATGTTCCAGAACCTTATCAACCTTTTTGGCCAATAACTCGTCAGACTCTTCAAAGTACTCTCTCCTTTCACTGTGCCCTAATACTACGTAATCTGCGCCAACAGATTTAATCATAGCAGCAGAAATCTCACCAGTAAATGCACCGGATTCATTTTCATTACAGTTTTGCGCTGCAACAAACACATTAGGCGAATCTTTTACCGCCGCAGCAATCGTCGGCACGAAGAGCGCCGGTGGGCATAGTACAACAGTTACGTCACCAGGAGTTTCATCCTTTACCATGTTGACTACTTCTGAAGCTAACTCTTGTGCTTCCTGGAAGTTTTTATTCATTTTCCAGTTTCCAGCAACGATTTTTGCTCTCATCTTTGAAATAATATTTTGATTAAAATTTGCGCCAAATATAGCATCTATA
>CAYMST010000266.1:0-6548 GCA_964393115.1 uncultured Roseivirgaceae bacterium
ATTTTCATTCTTTGTAAAGATCAATAAATCATCCTATTTCTCAAAGACTCCAGGACCTAAGTCCTGGAGTACTTACCATGCATGACTTATTTGATCTCTCCTTTGGCATACACGTAAGAACGCTCCAGAACGAATTTAGCTACTTCTAACTCCTCCTGATTTCTAGGAGCGTAAAGCATAATAATATTAGGAGGCAAGAAACCTCTTTCAATAAGGGGATGCCATTCTCCCCATCCATTTATAATAATGATGTCGGCTTCCTTTTGTGGTAATCCAAGATGCATACTGTAGTCTGGATTAGGATGGAAATGTGCAAATTCGGTCCCAACCATGAATGCATTACATTTATCGCAAGTATGGTCATCTTCTAAGCACATGGCGACCGCTCCTGGAACAGAAACCTGACTGGGTTGTTTTTTTATATAACTCAATTGGAAAGCCCAATCTTGTAACTCATTGATATAGCTTAAGTCTTCTGGTTGTTGGGTTAATTGCGTATGTGGGTTTGTATCAGTTGTTTTGGGACGAACGCCACTACGAGTAGGCAATGAGCCGAGTGTGATTTTAGAATCCATATTCTTTTGCTTTTTGATATTTGACGGTAAAATCAGAATGGCACAAATGAAGAGGCTAGAAGCCGTTTTTAAGATGCTTAGCGTATTTATCCAAATCATGCCTTGTTGATGTTATTCAATTTCTAATACAAAGCTCTAGATATGGATTTCGAAAAAAAATAAGGTAGATTAAGAAATCATAAGTCTCGTTTTTTTCGCAAGACGCTCAAGAACTCAGGGGTAATACCTAGGTAACTAGCGATATGTTTTTGAGAAACTCGTTGAGATAGATCTGGGTGGTTCCTCAAAAAATGTTGGTAACGCTGTTGGGCGGTGTAGGACAGATTTTGTAAGATCCTATTTTCATGGGCAAATAGGGTGTTCTGAAACAGAATTCTGGTGTAAGCAACGAACTCCGGTACTTTGCTGATCAAATAATCCCAGCTATCTCTGCTCATGGATAAGACCATGGTGTTTTCCAGAGCTTGAATATTAAATGAAGCCGCTGTTTTATTCAGATAACTTTGTAAATCTCCAAACCACCAGTTTTCAGTAGAAAATGTGATCGTATGCTCTACACCGTGTACATCGAAAACATACGTTCGTACACAACCTTCCAAAATAAAATAAACCTCTTTGGCTTGATCACCAGTTCGAAGCAAATGCTCCTTCTTTGAAAAATGTTTCTCAACTACATGGTCTGAAATAGTTAGTATTGACTGATCCGAAATAGAAAGTAAGCTTTTGATATGTTCAGCTAATTGGTGCATTGAGATCATTGATCAATGATATTTCCGTGGGTAGCAAGTGCGGAGTGACATACCAAATCAATCATTTTAAGCAATCAAGGTCTATCACATGAGAATGACTTGATTTTAAAAAAGGGAGATAGTACATCTCGTCAAACTAATCAGTAGTGTATTTAAGTATTAAAGAAGGGTGCTTTTGGTAATCATGATAATCACTCGAGTAAAAATTCATTGTGCTATAAGGGTCCTCAACGAGTTGCTTAATAAGAAACCCATAATTTTGCTTTGAACTAACAATATCCTTGGCCAGTGCTGTAACATCAACAGTGATGGAGTCATAATCATTATTTCTTGGTATCAATACAGTGTTTTGATTGGAAACAGCAGGTCGATTTTCCCAAGTAACTTGGTCCTCATTCCAGTGTTCTATTATTCTATACACTTTTGATCTATTCGATCCAGACTGGTCTGTAGCCCAAATTTCTCCATCATTTACTGCATGAAATTTGAGATAAGCGGATGAAATTTGATCCGAACTATTGACATATTTATCGAAGTCAAATTTTATCAAGAATCGCCAATCTTGATTAGGAGAACCTACATTGTATCCAGTTCCCGCAGCATTTCTTAATAAGTCGTAATTCCCAAAGTTTCTTACCATGTAGTCCGTACGATTGCTAATTGATGCATCGATCCCATTAGAAGAATTTGGCTGTATGATAACAAGGTTTGTCGTACGAAAAGAAAATACACCATACCCAAAGATCTTGGGGTTGTCTTGTAATAGAGCCATTACCTCTATGGATAAATTGGTTGTGTTTCCATTATAAACTTGAAAAGACATAGGTAAAGGGTTCGCAGAAAAGTCCGCAACTTCAGATCCAATTTTAGGAACTAAATAGATTGCCGAATCTTCTTCATTTAAAACTAGAAAATCTGATATTGTGTAGGCTCCTTGAGGAAGTTCGATATCACTCGTGATATAGGAATCTCCAAGTTTTGTTAAATCTAACTTTTCTAAGTTTAATACATATAGACCGTTCGAATCCTTTATTGAAATAAGAATTGATTTGGGTGCAGATAAGTCGTTAGTTAAATCTCTACTTGATTCCGAAATAGATTGAAATGGGACTATAGAAACAAACCCTGAACCAGTATCAAAATCTTTTTCGCCATCCACTTCTCCATCGAAACAAGAAGTGACGAAAACCATTAAAAATAAAATGTTTAAAAGTACATTATTGCGTAAAACTGATTTCATAGGGAGTTCACTGTAAGATCATTAAAAATTTTTACACCAACGAATATAAGTGATTTTTAAATTGCTATTCATCTCCATCGATAAAAACGCAAGGTTAAGCTATATAACGAAAACGTTTAAGTTTAATAAAAACCTGTTGGAAATAACAGCTATTTTTCTTTCTAAAGTCTTATTCCCAGTTTTTCATTCTTTATGCCATCAACCCTGGACCTCATACCATTTTACCCAAATCACGAGCATGTAATTCTCACTTTTGACTTGTAATCAAAAACAAAATATTCGATCGAGTAGCTGCTATCCTGATTTTGATTACAAGAGCGGATTCCGAAAAGCTTAGTTCAAAAGAGTAGGAGATAGGTAATAATAGAAATAATAAAATCATGGCAGTAAAATCATTATACGGAACAGTCTCGTCGGAAGGGACAATCATCTCGGGAACGGGATATACCGTTCAGAGAGTATCTAAAGGCACGTATTCTATTAATTTCATTGAGAATTTTTCTGAAGTTCCAGCTATCGTAGGTTCCCAAACGGGTTTCGGTAATGGTCAGAAGCCCGAAGATGTCGTTGATTTTCCATACTTGGATCACGAAAGTGCCACGGCGATCACTGGTAACACTAGTGATGACCATAGCGATCGTCAGTTTTCTTTCATTGTTATGGGACAATGCAACGATTAATAACAACAGGTAAGGGTGCTCAAATAGTATTAAAGGGCACTCTACCTATCGTTTCCCTTCTTAAAATTTAGAGGAGCGTGAATTTTGGAGGTTTGTCTTGTTATTTGTCTATTTGTTACATTAAGTGATTGGTTTTATGATTTTTAAAATCCCATTTGTTCTCACATATAAAATAACATCATCTTTATTCGTGTTTTGTATATTATGAGTGGCCCTTCCTTCAGAAGTGAAGTAACTCCCAGGATCTAATGATTTGCCTTCTGCCGATTGAGGCATGGAATAGTCAAGTTCTCCACTTATCACAACAGCATGTAGAATTGAACTATCTGTCTGAAGGATACCATTAAAACTGGATGGAAGCTTGATGAAAAGTCCTCTTAGTTCATCTTTTTCCCAAAGAAAGTTTAACTGAGCATCACTTTCTTTTTCAATCCAGGTAGTCTCATCCTTACCTAACCATACCAGGTTAGATACATCTATGTTTACTGGTAGTTCGCCATTATCAAACGCTTGGTCTGCTGGCTTCACCAAATAAGGTCCATTATCAATTTCGACATAAGCGATATTCTCGGTTCCTTTAGCAGAGGTAATATGTACTTCACCCATAGGCTGAGTCCAAAAACTACCGGGTTTCATCCACATATCCTTGGCTTCTGGGTCGTCATTATGAATGGTTCCTTTAATGACTATTGCCCGATATGAAACATTATGGATATGGGGGGGAGACGAAAAACCATCCACAAATTTTGCCAAGAACCCTGTAGCTACAGATCCTTTTCTATCTCCCCAGATAGTGCCGGCTTGTGGACTTTTATCTCCTCTTGCAGGGTTCAACTTTTCCCACACAATTTCTGAACTTAACACAACTCGATTTGTGGAAACTTGATTGTCGGTAGATAGTTGATTGTTGCTAGTCTCATTACATCCAATAAGATGTCCTAGTGTTATCAAGAGAAGTACCATTTTTCTGATCATAATTTTTACCCCCTTTTCTTTAATTAGATGGGTAATATAAAGTTAATCCAAGCATATTTCTTTAGAGCTAGACTTGCATTGATACTTGAACATAAATACCCGTTTGCTCAATTTTTCCCCACAGACCAGCCAATGAGTATTTGTATATGCTTCTCATTTAGGTTTGTCCCATTACGAACTATTGTGTGTTAATTAGACACTCATTTTTTGTATCTTGCGAATTACTCAATCATAACACTAATCTCAATGAATTTAAAACCACTCTCGCTTATTCGGTATTCATTATCACCATATGTGCTATCGATTACATTCCTCGTGATCATAGGCGCAGCGTGTTATATGAAACCCAAATTAAACTCTGATAAAAAACCCAATTTCATAATTATTTTGTGTGATGATGTGGGTTATGGTGATTTTAGTACGAATGGTCACCCGACCATACAAACCCCTCATGTTGATAAACTGGCTCGTGAAGGGCAGAAATGGACCAACTTTTATGCCGCTTCTAGTGTTTGTACACCGAGTCGTGCTGGGTTATTAACCGGTAGACTTCCCGTGAGAAGTGGAATGGCGGGAACACAAAAACGCGTGATGATGCCTTGGTCGACAGGTGGTATTCCGGCTTCCGAAGAAACTATTGGCGAGTGCTTACAAGGTGCAGGTTATGAAACGGCTGTTGTCGGTAAATGGCATGTCGGACATGCCGAAGAACAGTTCCTACCCAAAAGTCAAGGCTTCAACTATTCCTATATATGCCCTCTGAATATAGATCATTACGGGTGCAATGGATGGAATTGGAATGATTATGAAGAACATAAGGATAGTCTGTTTAAAAAAGAGTTTTATTGCGCACCGTTTTTTGAAAATGGTAAAGAGGTAAGCGAAAGAGCGGATCCAACCATTGTTACAAAAACCTATACCGAAAAAACTCAAGCCTTTATCAGAGCAAATAAAGAAAAACCTTTTTTTGTTTTCCTTTCTCATAGCATGGCTCATGTTCCCTTATTTACCTCAGAAGCCTTCCGAAACGCGAGCAAGCGAGGGTTATATGGTGACGTTATCCAAGAAATGGACTGGGGAGTGGGAGAGATCCTAAAAACGTTAAAAGAAGAAGGGCTCGATGAGAACACTATTGTTGCTTTTACCAGTGACAACGGACCGTGGTTGCTTTTCGAAGAGTTTGGTGGGAGCGCCGGTATGTTAAAGGGAGGTAAGGCAGAACTGTTTGAAGGCGGCTTTAGGGTACCCTTTGTTATATGGGGACCAAAACATATCCAGCCTGGTGTACAAACCGGGATTGGTAATATGATGGATTTACTGCCGACTATTTGTAATCTGGCCGGAGCTGAATTACCGGGGACACTGCTTGATGGTCACGATTTATCACAAGCATTATTGGAGGGTGAAAAAAGCCCTAACGACGAAGTTTTCTACTATCGTTTTTCTACCCTTTATGCTGTTCGAAAAGGTGATTATAAATGCTATTTCAAGACATATCATGGATTGCCTTGGAAAAATGAGACCGACAAAATTCAAGAGCTTGAAACTCCCGAGCTGTATAATGTGAACCATGACCCTTCTGAAAAATTCAATATTGCGCAGGGGAATTCCGCGGTAATTGAAGAATTGCGCAAGGTTTTTGAAAAACAACAAGCATCCGTCGTACCGGTTGAGAATCAAGTTGATAAATACTCACAAGCCATATTTGACGAACGACAGAAGTTGTATGCCAGATCACCTGGGGAAAAAATATAAGACACTCATTTTCAATAAAGGAATTCAGTATTGTGTGATTCTGAATGTAAAAGTATCAATCATCGATAAAACAAATTTTAGTCAAAAAACCATACCAATTGGTCACACGAAGACTAACCAACCGATTACAAAGTATTATGAAGAAGAAATTAATCGCATTGAAAACTCAAAGCTTAGGAGTCGCACTTATCACGCTGCTCTGCTTAGGGTGTAACTCTGTGGCACAAAAGCAAAAAAATGGTGTTCATTCAGAGCTTCCAAACATTGTTTATATCCTGGTAGATGACTTGGGTTATGGAGATATCAATCTAAACCTTAGTTCCATAAAGGAATTTAACAATCCTCACATTCAAACGCCTAACTTGGCTGAAATGGCTAAGGAAAGCATGGTTTTCCGTCATCATTATGCGTCATCGCCGGTCTGTTCTCCTTCACGCGCAGGCCTACTAACTGGCCGAACTCCAACGCGTCATAACATCAACTGGTGGATAATGGATAAAAAAGATAATGACAAAAGGCTTCTACCTGGATCCGAAATCACCATACCCGAAGTGCTAAAAGCAAAGGACTATCA
>CAYMST010000267.1:0-6529 GCA_964393115.1 uncultured Roseivirgaceae bacterium
GTTTAACGGGCAACACTTGGTCTATTTACATGACTTTGGATAGCCAGCATTGAATGGAAACTATTTAATTATTTTACTTGACGGCATTGCCGTAGAAATTAAAATGTAATATGAATCTTGGCTGGTGACCGTGGATCGCCACGATTCATAGCTGTTCTGTTGGAAAAAAGTTTTAAATATTTTGCCGAACCTACATCCTAATTCAAAAACTTACGTTTTCTGATATTGATGCAGATATGCGCATTTGGTTTATTTGAGACCTGAAAAGTATTTGTCAACATCAAAGAATAAGGTGATGACATTCCTGGCGAGAAGTTATCGCTGTGGCTTGATACTTTAATGACAGTTTTGCTTAGACATGGTTGAGGTATTTTATTTATGGATCATTTTTGGTGGGTTGCTCTTTGGTGTGAGTGTATTGCTTTTTAAGCGCGATTTATTGAATAACTTTCTCGGTTTTTTTTTTCTAGTTCTTGGACTGCATGCTACTTTAAGGTATTTTGTATGGTTTTCACCCCTCAAGTTTAATTTTCCCTGGATAATAGGAGCTGGGAATGTATTTAATCTTTTATTTGGTCCACTACTATACCTTTACATAAGAGTATTAATCTATAAGAAGCTCAAGCAAAATGAATACCTGCATCTCATTCCTGCAGCGCTTTATTTATCCTTATTTATTAGCTATCAGTTAATCATTAGGCCTGAGCGGTTCACCGACTTCCTAAATACGGACTTATACAAAGTTGTTGTGTTTGCCAGAGTATTTTCGAGCTTTGGCTATCTCATTTTGTGCATTCGGTTATTCATAAAGTACACAACTACAAATAAAAGATCCTTTGAAAGGTGGGTTACCATTTGGTTCGCAACAAGTATTATGTTTGTTGGTTTTGATGCCATTATCAATACTTATTTTATTGTCAGTTTTATTGGCACCTATAAGATGGCCAACGAGGACAGTATGATACTGGAATACCTTGGTAATTCACTTCACTTATTCATTGTTACGATGATGCACTTATATGCCATGAGACACCCCGCCGTGTTTGAACTCTTGAAGCTGAAAATTATGCAGAAGCGCTCTATCTTGGATAGACTAGAGGAAGATGAAGTAGATGGTATTTTATCGGCGTTTAAGGGAGTACTTCAAGACAAGAAGCTTTATCTGCGTCATGATTTGACGGAGTCTGAACTGGCATCGGAGTTAAGTGTCCAGCCTTACATTCTCAGCAAAATCATAAATGACAAAATGGAAATGAATTTTAATCGCTACATTAATCATTTACGCGTGGAGGAGGCCAAAAGAATAATGAAAGAACCTACAAACCATGATCTAACCATATATGCCATAGCGCGAGAATGCGGGTTTAATTCTGAATCTGTGTTTTATGCTAATTTCAAAACCCAAAATGGCATGACACCAACTCAATACAGGCGACAGTTGAAGTACAAACAAGAGGGTTAGTACCGGCATCAGGCTAATGTTTGTCGTTGATATGTCAGAAGTCGCCGTAGTTATCAAACTACAGGGTTATTGACTCGTTTCTTTATAAGTGATTGAAGGAGGTAAATTGATGACTGGACCACTACAGGATAAGTTTGTACAAGACGATTTGATTTTGGGGCAGGCAAGGAACATAATCTACAGCTGTTGTTTGGGGTGTTTTGAAGTAGAGTTACCTATTGTTATGTTTCACTTGACCAATCCTAAACCAAGTGTAGAGGAGATTAAAGAGTATTTTACCTTACAAGACCAAATATTCAGTCAGTGCAATACCCCTTTCGTTTTTGTAGCAGATACCAGCCCGATAAAATCTATGTTTAATAGTGAGATTAGAACGCTCATGTCGAATAGCATTGTAGAAATTGAACAGAAACACGGGAAAAAAATGTTGGGCGTTTTTCTAATTGCCAAAAATCAGCTGACAAAGCTTCTTATTAAGCTAGTGAATTACTTAAACCCACCCATTGTTCCGCAAACTATTTGTGCTTCAAGACAAATGGCATTGACTGAAGCGCAAGCGATATTAGAGTCGAATTTGGTAGTCTAACTTCCTCCGCTCTGTCCAATCCTTATTACGATTTTAATCATATAATTCCCTGATCCTTTAAGTGCTGTAAATGTCACTTTGTCATGTTGTTTTTTTTTGGCACAGCAATTGACATAACAAGGGCGTATTTGAAGAATTAAGAATCTACAAACTATAGAAAATGGGCAAGATTATAGGAATTGATTTAGGGACTACCAACTCTTGTGTTTCCGTGATGGAAGGTAACGAGCCTGTTGTTATCCCAAACAGTGAAGGACGAAGAACAACTCCTTCGATTGTTGCTTTTTTGGATAACGGTAACGGAGAGAGGAAAGTAGGGGACCCAGCAAAAAGACAAGCAATTACAAACCCGACAAATACAGTTTCTTCTGTAAAGAGGTTTATGGGGAAGAAATACTCGGATGTATCCTCGGAGATGAAAAACGTATCTTACGGCGTAGAAAGTGGGAATAACGATACGGTAAGGGTTAAAATAGGAGATAGACAATATACACCACAGGAGCTTTCTGCCATGATTCTTCAGAAGATGAAGTCTACAGCAGAAGACTACTTGGGTACTGAAGTTAAAGAAGCTGTAGTAACGGTCCCTGCTTACTTCAATGATGCTGAAAGACAAGCAACAAAAGAGGCTGGTACAATTGCCGGTTTGGAAGTTAAGAGAATTATAAACGAGCCAACAGCTGCCGCTCTGGCTTACGGATTGGATAAGAAAAACTCCGATATGAAAATCGCAGTGTATGACCTAGGTGGTGGTACATTCGATATTTCTATTTTGGAACTCGGAGATGGAGTGTTTGAGGTGTTATCGACGAACGGTGATGTACACTTGGGTGGTGATGACTTCGATGCTGTCATTATTAACTGGTTAGCAGAAGAGTTCTTATCTGACGAGGGCATTGACTTACGAAAAGACCCAATGGCTCTTCAGAGACTTAAAGAGGCTGCCGAAAAGGCAAAAATAGAGTTGTCGAGCGGTACAAGCACTGAAATTAACTTGCCATACATCATGCCAGTTGATGGAGTGCCAAAACACCTTGTGAGATCTTTGTCTAGATCAAAATTTGAGCAATTATCTGATAGTTTAGTACAGCGCTCAATGAATCCTGTAAAGAAAGCTTTAGATGATGCAGGTCTTTCTACCTCAGAAATTGATGAAGTAATCCTTGTTGGTGGATCTACTCGTATTCCTAAAATTCAGGAAGAAGTTGAGAAGTTCTTTGGTAAGAAGCCTTCGAAAGGCGTCAACCCTGATGAGGTAGTGGCGATTGGTGCGGCTATTCAAGGTGGTGTATTAACTGGTGAAGTAAAAGACGTTCTATTACTTGACGTAACACCGCTTTCATTAGGTATCGAAACATTAGGTGGAGTATTTACGAAGCTTATTGAGTCAAATACGACTATTCCTTCTAAAAAGTCGGAAGTATTCTCGACAGCAGCGGATAATCAGCCATCAGTGGAAATTCACGTGCTACAGGGAGAACGTTCTATGGCCAAGGATAATAAGACTATTGGTCGATTCCACTTAGACGGTATTCCACCAGCACCAAGAGGAGTACCTCAGGTAGAAGTTACTTTCGATATTGACGCTAATGGTATCCTAAATGTTTCGGCAAAAGATAAGGGAACTGGTAAAGAGCAAAAAATTAGAATAGAGGCTTCTTCAGGTCTTACCGATGAGGAGATCGAAAAGATGAAGAATGAAGCAAAAGCGAATGCTGATGCTGACAAAGAAGCCAAAGAAAAGATCGATAAAATCAACCAGGCAGACTCGTTAATCTTCCAAACGGAGAAGCAAATGAGCGAGTTCGGTGATAAGCTTTCTGACGGTAACAAGGCACCAATTGAGGCAGCTTTAACGAAGTTGAAGGAGGCACATGCTTCACAGGATGCTGCTGCGATAGATACTGCTATGAATGAGTTGAATACCGCATGGCAAGCTGCTAGTCAGGAAATATATGCTGCACAGCAAGCTGCTGGTGGAGCTCCTGGCGCAGATCCGTCTGCTGCCGCAGGTGATGCTGGTGCTACTAGTGATGCTTCATCTGGAGCAGATGATGTTGCCGATGTTGAGTTTGAAGAAGTAGATGATAAGAAATAATCTTATTTCAAGTTAACATATGGAGCCGGTCTAATTTTTAGATCGGCTTTTTTTTGTCCATTTGAGGGCAGCCAGAAACACCTATGATATGAATCTATTGAATTTATGGGTTCGCAAAGAGTCCCTTACATATGTTCTTAGTATTTGTCTTCTCTTGGTTAAAACCACTGGTTGTCAGAGAAGTTCAACTCAAGGTGGTGCTCATGAGTCAATTAGAGAAGATATTTATGAGTTAAGAAGAATTATTAATGTGCCATTTGAGCCAACTTCGGTTAAATGGCAATTAATTGAGCTTGGGAAATATGATTCAAGAACCCCAGGTTTAAGCGATTCAAAAGTTTTAGCAATATTAGAGTATAATGTTTCAGATCTGCGACTATTAATAGAGGAAGATGAAAAAGCTATTAATCAGGATATTTATTTAGAGAAGAACTTTTTGGAAAGTTGGTTTCCAGATGAAATTAAGAATAGTTTCTTTTTCGAAGATGGATATTTAAGGATAAAAAGTAGGGCCTACAATGCTGATCTATTTAGTAGATATCCTTATTCAGATGGATTTTTCTTTATGCATAAAAATTTAGTGTTTGTCTGGTTACAAACTTGAGAAGCAGTGTGATGGATTTGCTTAAAAGTGCTAGGACGAGTAGTACGATCCACTAGGATTGATCTATGCAATAGGTGTTATTCTGAAAATGTAATATGTTTTCTGTCATAAAGTTATACCCTGAAAGCCTCTAACGAGGGATGAAAGTGGAGGATCTCATGAAGAGATGTATATGCTAACATAAACTCGCAAAGAATGCCTTAAGCAGAAATGATGTATTCGTGATCTAGAAGAAGAAGTCTTGCTTCGAATTGTGCTTTTTCAATTTTTGGAGTTAAGTAATCATGTTCGAACTATTTCGACGTTTTACTTCATCTTCACAATTTCCCAGAGTAGGCCATCATGTCCTCGATCATCCTCTTGTACTACGTACACCCCATTCTCTGTTCGATCATGGTATGGCCCAATGGGCTTATGACTATTGCCATTTCGCAGCTTGAAATAGCCAGACTCATGATAAGGTTGTATTCGCCATAAATAACTCGGGTATCGACGGTCTTTGCCTTGTACGCAGACGGCATTTTCGTTGCGACTATGTCGGTATACGGTCAAATAAAGTCCGGTGTGAAGATTTCGAATGAAATACTTTCCTGTTTTGGTATATTGAAGTTGCCAGACAGAACTTTCTCGCTCTCCCTTTTCCCATTGGTATATGCGATAGCCCCTTTTAGTGGAGTCGTTATAGACACACATGGCTTTCCCGCTTTTTTTATTAATAATTTGGTAGCGCTCATCGGGAAGAAATTGCGCAAAAAGAGAATGAGATATAATAGTGAAAAAGACTATTAGGATAACCCACAGTTTCATACTAGACATATTACGTCAATTTTATAGCAAACGTTAGTGTAATAAAAACGTGATTGCTTTTTTTATGATCGACGGAGCTTTCAAAATGCGAAAATGCCCTAATTTTTCGGTAAATAAATACTCTGGTGTATTCCAACCTACTGATAACTTCATAACTTCCTCTACAGGTACAATATCATCTCCATGATCATGAATGATCAATATTCTGTTGTTAGAAATTTTTGGACCTATATTTTCCAGCGAGTAATCCTCAATCTGGGTTTTTAATATATTTTCTATCCTATCCAAAAACGAATTATAGGTCTTCCTTCCCAAATCTAAGAAACCTACTAAAGACTCAAAATAATTTTTTAGGCTCGGTATCATGCTGATCAATACAACCTTTCGGATATCATGTGAAACTTTCTTTTGAGCCAATAATGATGCAATAGTACAGGCTCCAAAAGAATGACCAATGATATATTCAATACCCCTATTGTCTGTTCCTTTACTTTCGGTGAAATAATCTAGAACGATAGATAATGCTTCCATGTTTCGAACTAGGTTGTTTGTTTTAAACGAAGACTCACCATGAGCAGGTGCATCATAAGCAATCACGACAAAACCTTGTTCGAGAAGGGGTAGTACCCACTCACGATACGTGGTCGCCTTAGATTCCCAGCCGTGAACTAAAAGCACTTTCGGCCCAAAAGCCCCCCATTGATACGCTCTAATATTTCCTTTGCTCCCATCTGATAGATGAATAGGAAGATTATATTCCCCTGCTGTATAAAGTACATCTTCTACTTTCTTTTTCTTGCTGTGGCGTGGAATAGAGTACATCTTCAATAATTGAGCACTGGCTATTCTTGGGGATACGAGGTCCATCAACCGAAAGTAAGCCCTAAGAAATTTATATTTAATGGGCAACGAGCTTTGCGATATCTTTTTCGGTGCTAGGACAACACTGTCTATATGTCTATTTTCATCGAG
>CAYMST010000268.1:0-2577 GCA_964393115.1 uncultured Roseivirgaceae bacterium
GCTTATCCAGCATTTCCTTGAACTTCTTAGCCATTTCCTTATCTCCATTTCGGTTGAAAGTTTGTGACAACTGAGCAATGGTCTGTGTATGTAGTCTAGCACTGTAGGAATCTACGCTACCTTTATTAATTTGATAGGTAAGCGCATCATCAGATCTCTCAGCGATGATTTCGGCGATTTCAATGGCCTTTTCTTTTTCATCTAACTTTAGCAAAAGGTCTATCTGAGGCACCGTAAAGTAGTCATAATTGATAGCCTCGTCACTGATCCATTCAAAACCCTTCATAACCACTTCCTTAGCTTTTTCCTTCTTTCCCTCATTATACAATGTCTGGGTCAAAACGTTGATACTAGACCGATGGTTCAGTACAAAATTGCGATAGTCCGAATTGTAATATACATCTGGATTGTTTAATCCTCTCCAGCTAAAATTGTTCATGATATTGTCATACATGATATCGGTATTTACGAACATCTGATTAGGTCTCGGGTTTTTGATTGGCAACAAACGAAATGCGTTTCCTTCTTGAACCACATATTCCTTCAGGTTCATATTCACGCTGGCTAGTGAAGTATTGTTGAAGTAGAGTGGCCTTTCCCAATTATTAGCAGCTATCATATCCAATATAGCCAAGTCTTTTTTCTCAAGTCCTCTGCCCTTGATGGTCCATTCCATTCGGTTTGTTAAGTACTGCTTGAACTGATCTGGAATGATCCCCTTTTCTAAAACATCAGCCGTATCAATATTTAAGAACATAGACTTGGCTGGGACAATATTATAATTATAACTTCTTACCTTCAGCTTCTTGCTATGGTTTTTCAAGAGACTGATATACTGTGGAAGGGAAATCGGTTTTTTAATCTTCTCAATAACGGGTAAATAATCGTTATCACCACCTTGCGCGTAGTCTTCTATCGGAAGGTTAAACGGCAAGGCCTCTGATTTATACGCCTTGCGCATCATTTGTTCGATATACCAATCAGTATTGAAGTAGCTCAATACAATAACCCGAACATCTGTTCTGAAACCCTCTACTTCCTGAGCGTACCATAGCGGGAATGTATCGTTATCACCACCGGTAAACAAAACAGAGTTGGGTGCGCATGACGCCAGGAAATTCTTAGCAGAATCTACTGAGAAGTATCGATCCGATCGGTCGTGGTCATCCCATCCTTCTGCTGCCATAATTACAGGTGCAGACATACATAGTATGAATGCTAGCACGGACGCCACCATTTCGTTTTTAAGGACTTTATTTAGCGTATTGTAAATAGCAATTACGGCAAACCCAATCCACATAGCGAAAACATAATAGGATCCTACATATATATAATCCCGCTCTCTTGGTTCGATTGGAGGTGAGTTTAAGTATAATACCAAGGCGGCTCCTGTTAAAAAGAAGAGCATCGCCAACACCGAAAAGTTCTTTTTGTCTTTATCAAACTGAAGGAACAATCCTACTAGTCCCAAAATCAACGGAATCATAAAGAAGTTGTTCCTAGCCTTATTATTGACGACAGCAGGATCTACTTCATCTCCGATACTTGTAAAGCTTAAATAGTTAGCATCCTGCACGTCAGATTCTCTACCCGAGAAGTTCCACATAAAGTATCGGAAGTACATGTGCCCAAGCTGATGCTTGATCATAAAATAGATATTATCTGAGAACGTAGGTTTTTCTCCTTTCCTCAGTCCTGTTATGCTTTGATACTTTTGAATATGCCTTGGTTGACCAGAATACATTCGTGGTAAAATGGTAGAATGCTTCTTGTCATAAATATACTTGGTCTTATAATCGATGAGTTCATATTTCTCTTTGCCTTTACGATAAATGGGACTGCCTTGCTCTTGATCTACCACCTTCGCGGTGTAATACTGACCACTAATTAAAGGCCTGTCTCCATATTGTTCACGTTTTAGGTAGCTCACGAAGCTTACGACATTCTCAGGATCATTCTCATCAATTGGAGGATCAAAATTCGACCTGATTAAGATTAGTGCGTAGGTCATATAACCAATTAGAATAACTGTAAAACTCAAAATGGCTGTATTAAGCCATTGAATTTTCTTTTTCTCAGAATAAATAATACCAGCAATTATAGACGCTATGAAAGCAACACCAAAGAAGATAATTCCCGAGTTGAATGGAAGCCCTAGTGTATTAACGAAGAATATTTCAAATGAACCAGCAAGACTTGGCAGTCCAGGGATTACACCATTTAATATACCAATGATAATGGCGCCGCAGATCGCAAGAACTTTCAATAACCCAACGGCTGTAACTTCTTGATTCTTTTTGAAATAATAAATTAAGCCCAATGCTGGAATCGCCACCAAGTTCAACAAGTGAATACCTATAGACAACCCCATAATATACGCTATCAAAATAAGCCATCTGTTTGCGGCTCCTTCATCTTTAATGTTTTCCCACTTTAGAATTGCCCAAAATACTATAGCGGTAAAGAACGACGACATGGCATATACCTCAGCTTCCACTGCTGAAAACCAAAATGAATCTGAAAACGTGTAGGCCAATGATCCAACCAGACCGGCTCCCATTAGCACCCAAGTAGAAG
>CAYMST010000268.1:2587-6495 GCA_964393115.1 uncultured Roseivirgaceae bacterium
TCTTCTTCTCCGTCTTTTACTTTCATTAGTTTTTTACCAATATGGGTAATAGACCAAAACATAAAAAGGATGGTAAAAGAACTGGATAAAACAGATACCATATTAATCCAGAAAGCCACCTGTGTTTCATCACCCATGGCTAGAAAGCTAAAAAGTCTTCCTATCAATAAAAATAACGGTGCGCCCGGAGGGTGCGGGACTTCTAACTTATACGAAACCGCAATAAACTCTCCACAATCCCAATAACTAGCCGTAGGCTCAACAGTTAAGATATAGACAATAGTAGATATAATAAATGCCACCCAGCCGGTGATGTTATTGATTTTGTTGTAATTAGACATGTCTTTGAATTTTGTCAGGAGCGAAAATAGTAATAATGAAGTTAAGTCATTATATAAAGTCTATTTAAGAGCCGATATAAAATCTAGCAATACGCTGTTGAAATCAACTCTTTTGTACAATTAATTATCTTATGGATTCCATATAAAATATTGAAGTAGATTAACGCTTCTTAACTTAGAGGAATAGTTAACTAGTATTTATCTAATCGGATTCGTCAAAAGAGTAATTCAGGTTGATATAGAACCCATAAATACCCTCTAGTTAAAAGCTAACTTAAGATAGATGTAATTTGGCTTTAGATCACTTCTAAACATAATCCCTCAAAAAAAAGAAATACTTCAAAACGAAAAAAGGGAGCTCGAAAGCTCCCTTTTTTTATTATGTTCTTGAATTTTAAGAGTGTGTCTAATCAACAGAAATGCCTTCTTGCTCCTTCTTCTTTCTTGGATTTCCAAATTGGAGATTAATACCAGCCCAAACATCCAGTCTTTGTAATGTTTTCAAATCTATTAACCCTAAAAGACCTTCACCCGCAGCATAAATCTGGAAAGCCCCGAGTTGCAGTTTAAATCCGGCTCCTAGCGAAGGACTTCGTTTAGGCAACTTAGAAACAGTCGCCGATAAAGCCAATACATTCCCAAGCTCATGCGTATACCCTACTCCGTATGCTGTTCTTAAATCACCAAGTACTGAATAATTAGAAATACTTACCGAAAGTTTTCCATTAGGGATCACTTCATAAGTGGCGCTAAGAAACGATCTTGCCCCAATACCCGTTCTGAAGGAAGATCCTGAAAGGGTGTCTCCAGATATGGGATCGTCAAACCGAGCCTCTAAGGTGTCACCTAAAGCCGTAGAAAAACTGTACTCAACATTATCAGGAGTATTATCAGGTCTTTCGAAACCAGCCCCATCTATGAAGATTGTGTCAAGTCGATAACTGATTACTTCTACGTTCTCCTTCCAATTAATTGACCCAATATCATTAACAGCCCAACTGATATTCAGTTTTTCATTTACGTTCCATTCTGCTGATAGATCCAAGCCAAAACCACTATTCTTGCCACTGATCAAGTCTAAGGCCTCTATCTGATCCTCACCATCTTCCATTAATTGTCTACCAACCATATTAAATTTTGTGGCGTTAGACCATATTTTCATATTACTGGTATTAGCGTCTGTGTTTATATAGATTTCTGGATTCTCATCAGACCCTATATAGCTAAGCCCCATTAGGTACTTGATTCTTGTCCCAAACCTGAAGTCTAACCCTGCGATTTTCACATCACGCATATATCCGATTCCAAACTCTCCGAAAGTAACTGTATTCAAACCAAAGTCATCGATCTTATAATCTTGTCCTACGTGAGCTGCATCTCTATTCCCTTTAACCACCCACGACATTAATCTCTTGGGATATCCGAAAGAACCTCGAAACTTTAAATTAGAGAAAATCTGCATATGTGATTTCTCACCTGACTTGAAACCAATATTCAATCCATTGATGATTACCCCTGTTTGAAAAAAGTCATCCTCTTTTGTTTCGTCCAAGAATTTATCTAAATCCAATATCAATGATGTATCACCAATAGTACCGACATCATTAAAGTTGAAGCTGTTACTAGCACTTACATTAAAGTTAAGAGCCGGAATTGACACATAAGAATTAGCATTAGGAAATGCAGTAGCACTAAAATGATTTCCTTGTGGGATGACGTTCCGCATATGGTAAAACGTCAGACCTTGAGAGAATGCAACCAACTGAGTTGCAATACCAAATAGAAATAGTATATTTTTTTTCATCCGATTTGCAATTAATGGTTATAAATTAATCTCAACTAAGCCCTCGATGGATATTTGGATATCCAATTTGTAGTCCGCCAAGAAGTTCGCAAAAACCTTCTTTCTAGTGACTAGGTCCGTTCCTCCAGGTTCCTGAATGGTCTCCGTCAAACCAGCTTGATCTGTGGTGAAGTATAATCTAAGCTGCACAGCGTGAGCCTCGCTCAACGTCTGTAGTTGAGGACCAGTAATCAAGAGAGACCTTCTTTCTTGAGGTATATCCTCGAAGTCCACGACTCCATCTCCATTTTGATCGCCGACTTTTGCTTCGTCAATATTTCCTGTTGCCGTATCTAATGGAGGTGAGCTAAGTAAGAACCTTGACCCTTGAGAAGTAATTACTCCGAGTTCATTATTATTGGCATCTAACATCAGTACGTCAAAACCGACATTTAATGGGATTTGATTTCGAGCATAAAACACTAGGCTAGCCGAATCGTTATCTCCAGCTTCAATAAAATCTAAATCCAGATCATCGAATACTAGCGACTCATCGGTGAATACAAAATTGCTATCGATGTTTAAGCTTAATGGTAGCTCAACGTCCATGTCAATTATGATCCTACTCGTGTCTGTGAGAAAATTCGCATTTCTCTCCACCAAAGCAGTGCTGTCTTCGTTGCCGAAACCGTCTATCACGGCGCTAAAGCTCTGAGGTATTTGGTTAATAATCTCTAAGATATTTGAATTTGAATCCGCAAAAACAAATTGGGATTCAACTAGTCCATCATCGATGCCGGATGGTCTTCCAATCAAAAACCGCGGATTCGTATGGGTCAAGGAATCTCGAATACCATCGCGACCGACTACCGAAATATTGGAAAAGTTTAGGCTAATCGGAATACCAAAAGAATTCAAAATTCTCGAACGAACAGTCGGAGCGGCAAACCTTATCCCCTCTCTAGAAAACTTATCTATTCCTTCAAAGTCAAATCCATCACCATCAAAGTTTATAGGATCCGTCTTAAAGTCACCAAAGATCGCGGCAATTGTCGGGTTTTCAACGGTGATAGTGATATCCAAACCCGGTGCGCTACCTACTTGATCACCAATTGCGGCAGTTATATTACCACCATAGATAAAGTTAAAGCGGCGATCCGTCAAGCTTGTACCAAAAAGTTCAATTCTTGTGCTGAATACCGGAGAGCCAGGGGTCATCATGGCAGTTCCAGACACAGCTTCAAAACCTCCGTTTACGGCTGCAAACATGGTCGGCATATCGTAGTCAAAATTCACCGTAAGCCCAGTGGTATTTTCAATTCGGATCGTTAAAAACGTTTCACCCGTCTGATAGATAATACTATCTACTCTCTCGTCTTCTTGAGCTTCAAACTCAGTAACAATGGTATCTGAAGGAATAGGAATAGAACTTCCAATACTATTAATGATAAACGCGTTGATCGTTTGATTAGCTACTGACTGCAGCCGACTGATTTGGATACTTTCTCCTCCAGTCTTATCCCCCTGAATTTCCACAAACTCTTCCGGACTGGCCATCTCTTGCCTAATGGAGTAGAGAAAATTAAACCTCCCTTCGGTATCCTGACTTAACTGTAGCTCATTCGAACTGTCCTGTAAATCTACCAATAAATCCTCCATAGAGTAAGAGGCAAACCCCACTGGAAAACCTATATTGGGTTTAACACTAATCTCGACATCCTTGTCTTGAAACTCATCGAGATTACACCCTGAAACTATTAACAATAGTAAGACGGGGTAACATA
>CAYMST010000269.1:0-6419 GCA_964393115.1 uncultured Roseivirgaceae bacterium
TACCGCTAAGGTGGCATGGGCTGCAAGTCTGGGAGATCGCTCAGAAAATGCCGATTACCATTACAACAAAAAGCGCCTTCGGGAAATTGATAATCGCCTTCGGTACTTACGTAAGTGTATTGATGATTTTAAGGTCATTGACTACCACCCAAACCAAGAAGGAAAAGTGAAATTTGGTGCTTGGGTCGAAATTAAAAACGAAGCAAAGAAAATTCAAAAGCGTCTTCGTGTTGTAGGTTACGAGGAGTTAAAAAGTAACAAGGATTATATCTCTATGGACTCCCCAATGGCTAAAGCACTTCTTGACAAAACCGTTGGTGATAAAGCTATCGTTAAAACCAAAATGGGTGATTTTGTATGGGAAATTCTTAAGATAGAGTACCAAAAGTAGTTTAGCCAAGATAGGTCTGAGGTTATTTAACTAGTCACTCACTAGATTACTCAAAGTAATCTAGTGAGTGAAATCAAACCTATCTTCAGTTGCAGAACTTAATTCTTTTCGCTGGAGATCGTGAGACGCGGTAAATCCTTTATAGTCTCCAAACCATCCAAGCACTTCCGCTTTGTTCAGTTTAGTGGCTTTTTCCGCCTCCAAATAGGCGTGATAAGAAGAATAAGGATAGTTTCTATAGTCATCTATGATCCCGTGTTTTTCAGGGTTTTGGTGGATGTAGGTGACCAGTCTTGAGAAATAAGCTTCGTCTTCTACTACGATTCTTTTAAATGGTGATTCGAAAAGTGGTCCCGTACGACTATACATCTTGTTCATGGCCCGTGTATAGCTTTGGAATAAACTGCTAAACGCGTTACTCACATGCCAATAATTCGGTTTATGACGATCTTTCTCAATTACCGCACTTAGTTTCTCTTCAGGTAACACCCTGATGAGCAAATGAAAATGATTGCCCAACAAGCAATAGGCAAATGTCTCTACAAATGGATGTACATATTTGGAGTATTGCTGTAAAAAGTAGTGATAATTTTTCTTTTCGAAGAATACGGGCGCACCGTTTACTCCGCGATTGAAGATGTGAAAAATGGTGTCAGGGTGTAGTTGTGCAAGTCGGATTTCCATAGTTCGGGTCTAGATTGACTGTATATTGAAGTTGTAATCTAATTTATTTCCGACAATCCACTCATTAGGTTACTTAGAGTAACCTAATGAGTGGTCAAGCCCCCCACCCATCTCTAAATTTTTCACACCAGGATTTTTAATTCTGAATTTGATTTACATACTTTGCAATACAAAGTACTATTAAAGTGTTTTGGGAATGATAGAAATTATTCATGTCATGGTCATTAAGGTGCATTTGCCGCACAATACAATACGTACATAAAAAATTTTACTTATCAACTTTGAAAAACAAAGTGCTTTTAATTTTGGAATAAATACTAAACAATGAAACATATAGCAGTCATAACCTTACTCATTTACTTCTCACAGTTTGCCTGGGCACAAGAATTTGAGAAATCCGAATCACCCTACATCTTAGGCAGTGATACTAGTGGTATGCTCATGCACCTTCCTGTCCAGAAAGTATCTGTGGAAGCGCACATTTCTGGTATTATAGCTGAGGTATCCTCTACTCAGGTGTATACCAATACGACTGACCTTCCTTTGAGCGCCTCATATGTATTTCCCGGATCCACAGGGTCAGCGGTGAATGCGATGAAGATGACGATTGGCGATAAGACTATTCAGGCTAAAATTGCCAAAAAAGAAGAGGCTGAGCAGGCCTTTGAGCAGGCGGTTCAGGAAGGGAAAACAGCGTCTTTGTTCCAGCAGCATCGTCCTAATGTGTTCCAGATGAGCTTGGGCAACATTCCTCCACATGAGACCATCACCATTGAAATCAATTATACAGAACTACTTACCCCAACAAGTGGTGTCTATGAATTTGTCTATCCGACGGTAGTTGGACCTCGGTACAATGGGGAAATAGTAAAGGATGAAGGGTGGATTTCAAATCCTTATGCGAACCTTGAGGAAAGCAACTTGTCTGCGCCGGTATTCGATATTCGAGTTATGTTAAGTGCACCCATTCCTCTTCAAGGCGTAAGCACCACTTCACATCGTACTAAAGTCCAGTATACTAGTGAACGCGAGGCGGTAATTCAGCTTGCTAACAATGGAAATAGTGAGCAAAAAGACTTTATTCTCCACTATAAATTGGCCGGCAATGATATGCAAACGGGTATTACGCTCTATGAGGGAGACGATGAGAACTTCTTTCTTTACATTGGACAAAGCCCGGAGCGCGTAGAACCTGAGCAGATACCAGATCGAGAGTACTTCTTTATTATCGACGTATCGGGCTCTATGCAGGGCTTTCCCATGGATATTTCCAAATCGCTTATTAAGGAACTACTATCCGGTCTTAATCCCAATGAAAAATTCAACGTAATGCTTTTTGCCAGTTCATCCTCGGTATACAGCAAGAAGCCTGTTTCTGCAACTAAGAAAAATATCAAGAAGGCATTGAATTTTATCACGAGTAACAATACCTCAGGTGGGACGAATATGCTGAGCGCTATTAAAAAAGCGTACAGTATGATTGACGACAAATCGTCCACGTCTATGGTTATCTTGACAGATGGATATGTTACTGTAGACAAAGAGGTTTTTGCGTTTATTGAAAACAACCTTAATCATGCCAATTTCTTTCCTTTTGGGATCGGTAGCTCTGTGGATAGACACCTGATAGAAGGTATTGCGCATTGTGGGCAGGCACAACCTTTTATTGTCACCTCGAAAAGTGAAGCCGCAAAAACGGCCAAGGCGTTTTGTGAGTACATCCGAAGTCCGGTCCTTACTGATGTGAAGGTAGCATTTGATGGTCTCGACGTGTATGACCTCTCCCCTGTTAATCAACCAGATCTGTTTGCTGAGAAACCTGTCGTGGTCTATGGGAAATGGAGAGGTAGGCCTTCAGGAAATGTGACTTTAACTGGTGTCTCCGGAGCTGGAGAATATGAAAACACCATTCGTGTTTCGGACGATAACAGAGATCCTTTGCAAAGTGGATTAAAGTATCTTTGGGCTAGAAACAAGCTTAAACACCTGTCTGATTACCAGTCAGTTTCGCATGATCCAGAGCTCAAGAAAGAGATTACTGAGCTTGGGCTTCGCTATTCGCTACTTTCCAAATTCACTTCTTTTATTGCCATCGATGAAGAGAGTAACATTGTTGAACAAGATGAACTCATCATTGACAACACCGGTGCGGCACCGGAGCCGCATGAATGGGCCTTGATCATCTTCGGAGCTATATTTCTAATCCTGATTTTACACTGGCAGTCAAGGCTTTCGTCCTCACCGATCATATGATAAATTCCCTTTCCATACGAATTTACTTACCTTGGATACTGGCGTCATTGGTTCCTATGACGCTCTTTTTCGGGTTTCACCCACACTATGTCCGGGATAATACCTTCTTCTGGGCCTGTGTGGTGACACTCCCCCTATCGATGCATTCCACGGCCACTGGCCGTGGAAACTATGTGTTTTGGCTAGCAATCGGAATTAGTCTGCTCTCCTTCCTATTGCCCACCGTTTTTGGGTTGTATGTTTTATTACTTCTCATCTTGATCGTATTGCTCCAATCCGTAGTTGGCAAGCTTAACTATACTTTGCTCTTTCATGCTCTACTAGCTTCACCGCTATTTATCTATTTTAAAAGTCTAGTGAGTTTCCCGATACGTCTTCACTTGTCTGTGGTGGTCACCGAACTCTTAAGGTTCTTGGGAATGAAGGTTAGCATTGATGGTAACCTAGTCACACTAGATGGCAATGCCTTTTTAATTGACGAAGCTTGTGCGGGCATGTATATGCTTGGATATGGGCTTTTATTTGGAACCATCGTTCTTTCCCTTTTAACCAAAGGAAAATCACTTCAACTGTGGCATGTCTTGATGGGATACCTCGTCTTATTGGTGCTCATATTTCTGGGAAATATTTCCCGCATTGCATTGCTCATTTTCTTCAATATAAGACCGGAACATTGGCTTCATGAAGGACTGGGGTTAATGATTTACGTTTTCCAAATTCTAATTCCATTCTTTTTGTTGATAAGGCTTTTTACACGGCGTATGGATAACATCGGTACTGGACATCAACTGGATCTTGTCTTCCCATCAAAAAAGTACTTTATACTTACTTTTTTGATGGTATGTGTTTTAGCGAAGCAACAGGTTAGTGCAACAACTAAGAAGGCACTTGCACTTCAATTAGACATACCCGGGTATACCTCCCATATCGTTAAAGGTGATGTGCTGAAGTTGTCCAATGAAAATAGTATTGTTTACATCAAATCGCCAGTAGCTCCGTATCGAGCAGATCATAATCCGATGGTTTGCTGGAGAGGAAGTGGATTTTCGTTTAAGAAAATTGATAAGTGGCCCTTTCAGGATCTTAATATCAATCATGCAGAGCTCGTTAAAGGCCAGCAAAAGGTACATACCGCTTGGTGGTTTCAGAGTGTGGATCACCGCACCGGTAATCAATTTGAGTGGCGAAAAAGGGGACTCTTAAATCATGAATCGTTCTACCTCATTAATGTTACTAGCCCAACGAAAGAAGGCTTGAAACAGCAAATCAACATTTTATTAGACCTACAAATAATATCATAACTTTAAATTATTAATCATGACATCGAAGATCAAAACCTATTTGCCAGCACTCTTGTGTTTCTCATTTATTGTCTGGATGATTATTCAGGCCGATTTAGATCAGCAAAATATCCTCATGGATATTGCAGACAGTATTCCTTTTGGAGATAAGATAGGACATTTCGTGATATTCGGAACCTTCGCCCTCCTCCTCAACATGGCCTTTAACTTCAGGCGTGTAAGCATTCGGTCTCGCAAGTTCCACCTTGGATCTGTATTGGTTTGTGCCTTTGCCGTTTGTGAGGAATTTACCCAATTGGCCTTTAGCTCTAGGACGTTTGACCTGTTCGATATGTTGTTCGATTTATTAGGTATTGGATTACTCTCTTCAGTAATGTTCAGAAGGTACTTGATTAACCAATTGCGATTGTTTGTAGAGCACCTATCTAATAAGATGCTAGTTGATGTAGAATAAGACAGACTATGGGCTTTGGTAAATGCTAAAGTCCCTCCATTTCCAGACGAAGGTCATACTGTAGGTCCTCATGTAGCTTACTCATGGCCTTCTCAATCCGTATAAGCTGTCGATCGTAGAGGTTACAGATCACTTTGCTTCCTGTCCAGTTGATAGACATATCTTTCATGTTTTTGCAAAAGTGAATGAGTAGCTGAACCTCCGTTTCTTTAATTCCAGAGTACTTGATCTGTTTATTGACGTATTTTAAGGCCTTTCGAAGGCCCTTCTTAGTGTAGTATAGGTTTGACGCATTGATAACCTCAAAAGACTCATCAAGCTCTGCCCGTACCATTTCTATAAAACCGTGTTCATCATGCTGTTCGTTGAGCAGATAATGCAGCAGTTCTTTGTTTTCGACCTTGTATTTGGCCAGTCGAATTGCAATGTCAATTACTTCATTGTAATCTTTAGTTTGGAGCGTCTTCTTTAGCCGACTAATGCTTTCGATAATCATTCTTCATCCTCCAAAATCTCTTGGACCCGACCTATCTGTCCATCTTCTAACCGAACCTTGATACCTCGGTGATGACGAGGAGACTTAGTTAGCAGGTCTTTTACGATTCCTTCGGTACGCTTTCCAGTTCTTTGATCCTGTTTTAAAACGATGTTGACACGTAAGCCTGGGTATATATCCTCTCTTCTCGTTCCGTTCACTATGACTTGATTTCAATAAGCCTCAAAAATATCTTATATTCTGATAAGGAATACTGAATGAGAAAAGTAAAATAAGCGTAAGCTAAAATGAACCGTGATTTACCTGTTCAAATAGATTCTTGATTCCGAATACAAATCATAAACGGCCACAAGGGATTCTTGCCCAGTGGAGAAGCCATAGAGCTCATATTCCTTAAAGGACTCTCTATTTTCAGCGTAGACAGGAAGGTATTTAGATTCGAATTCATCCCAAATGATCAGTAAGAAAACATAACTAATCTTACTTTCTCTTCCCTTTTCTAACCAGGATTCAAAAGTCGATTCGTTGAGAGGCTTGGGGTAGTCTGAACCTTGAAACATTAAATATTTTCTTTTATAGAAAGCAAGTTACGCCGAGGTAGTTTTTAAACAAAAAGATTATTCTCTTCTAATGCTCACCTGTGCCCTAGAAGTTTTCGTGCGCTTGTATGTTCAATGCAATCTTCAAAATCAACGGAACTTGATTTTTGTAAGAGATCAAGAATAGCAGTAGGCATCTCTGATTCTGGATCGTCGCGAAAATTCTCGATCCTAGCTAGTAAATTTTCGTTCTGGATTGTCGTTATCCAAGTTATGAGCTCCAGTTTTCTTTGTTCTAACG
>CAYMST010000270.1:0-2724 GCA_964393115.1 uncultured Roseivirgaceae bacterium
GGTGATCAATTCTGCTGCTGACTGGAATAAAGTGGTGCTTGTCATGAAACCATCGGAGTAATCATCATTGACACTTTTACCTTCTGTCACCTAGTGCTAATTGAAGTACAGCAGTAGCTAGAGCTAATATTGAAAAGCAAGTTGACTAATACCGCGAGGCCTTAACGACAATCTTTTCTGCTTACGGTACTGCTTCACAATGGTTCGTGTCATGAAGTAACCTGCTGCAGACCCAACAAGCACATCAGTTGCCCAGTGCGCATTATCATGTATTCGCGATAACGAGGATAATGTTGCAATACTGTAGGCCACAGGAGCAACCCACTTATGTGACTCATATTCCATGGCAAAGACTACCGCAGTAGCCCAAACTGTGCTAGAGTGTCCTGAAAAGAATGAGGCTCCCGGATCAGTAAATGTTGGACCTCCCCAAACATTATACGGTTCATTTGACCAAGGCCTCTCACGGCTAGTGACGAACTTAACAACTTGAGCAGTAATACCTGTGATCAGGTAAGACTCTAAGATGAGAAGTGAAACACGCTTTGGTTTTTCTTTCTTGGTAATGGCTCCCAGACCATACAGAGCTGCCGTGGTGAATACCGGGTAGCGACCATTCCCAAATACCTCAAAGAACTTAGAAACTCTTTCAGAGCCTTCTGTCTTCGCTTCCTGTGACCAATCAGTAAGGTCTTGATCTACGAAAAAGTAAAGCCCCACCGTAGCAGCTGTTAATACCGATAGCTTTCTCCAGTCTTTTCCTTCCCAGTTTTTTGGACTAGAAAACACCGCCTTTGTATCTGTCCAATAGTGCTTCAAATAGGCTTTGTTTAAGCCAATTGGCTCCATGTAAACCGAATCGTTTTCCTGGGCAAACGATAAGAATGATAGAGCAAGTAGGAAAGTGGCTGCTAAGAATCTTCTCATGGCATAAAGGTGTAAGCAGCAATATTAGCCTTCTATGATTTCCCTACCAAGAGCTTCTTTGTTTTCATGTAAATTTCACCAGGTTTCTAATCGCTGGCTTAGAAAACTACTTGCTCTGCTGTTTGTTTCCCAGCTTCTAAGTCAGACTTGACACTTTCTAACTTCATACGAATGGTTTGCAAAGCTATTTTTCCAAGGGGAAGTCTTAAGGCAGGGCTTTTAGTCTTTACCAAGTCCGCAATTACCACGGCTGCCTTATCTGGATCCCCCTCCTGTAATCCATCCACGCTTTTCAATTTTTTTCGAAAAGCCCCAGCGGTTTCTTGATAGTCATCAATCATCTGTTCCGCCTCCGCAAGCCTACGCCCTGCAAAGCCAGTCCTAAAAGGGCCGGGCTCAACAATTGTCACCTTTATACCCAAAGGAGCCAATTCTTGCTCTAGCGCCTCGCTATATCCTTCTAGTGCAAACTTACTCGCATTATAAATCCCAAAACCAGCAAAGGCCTTTATTCCTCCATGAGAAGATACTTGAATAATATGACCACTCCCCTTTTGACGCATTACAGGAAGTACTTTTTGGGTTAGCTTAATCGTACCAAAGACGTTGGTATCAAAGACTTTCTTGAGCTCTTCCAATGATGTTTCCTCAACTGCACCGATAAAGCCCATACCGGCATTATTGACCAGTACATCTATTCTTCCAAATTTGGAAAGCAGCTCGTTTAAAACCTTTTCTACACTTAAAAAGTCACAAATATCTAACTCAACCGCTATACCTTGTCCTGCGTATACTTGGTTAAATTGCTCAACTTGTTCCTGGCTTCTCATCGTCCCAATAACAAAGTCACCTCTTCGCATAACCTCCTCGGCAAGGCTTTTTCCCAAACCGCTGGATACTCCAGTGATTAACCAGTTTTTTCTTTCCTCCTGATGCATATAAGCTTATTTTCTTACAAAAATCGCATAGAATCATGTGGTAAAAAATGAACTCCGTTAAGAAAGGAAGTTGAACTAGTTCAAGATTGATACCATTTAAACAATATAACGACGTATATTTTGCTATTGTTCTTCTCTTCTTCTTCGTTAAAAAGCCTTGACTGGCCGGGCCGCGTAGGCCGGCCGTCCGCATCCTAGCGCTGCTAGGACTGCGTTTTTTGCCTTGAATAAGAAAAAAACACTGACGTAAACTAACACACCCTTATATAGCCTAAATGGTATTAGAGGCTAATCTTTTTCTTACCTTACTTAGGAACTCGGCAGACATTCCCAGATAAGAAGCCAGAGCATATTGCGGTACGCGTTGAACAATGGATGGATACATCTGTGAAAACTCCAGGTATCGCTGTTCAGCAGACATCCCTAAGTTAGACAGCACCCTACGTTGAGCAAAAGCAAAAGACTTTTGAGCTACAAGTCGAAAAAAACGCTCAAACTTAGGGTTCTCCAAACATAAACTTTCAACGTCTTGGTAACCTATCTGATGAATGACAGAATCCTCCAATGCTTCTACGTAAAGCGAAGCTGGGTCCTGATTGATGTAGCTATTGAAGTCACTGATAAACCAATCTTCCACCGCAAATTGAATCGTATGGTCATGACCATGAGTATCGATAAAATAACTCCTAAAAACTCCTTTTTCTACATATGTCTGGTGCGTACATGTAAAATTGGGCTGTACGATAAACTGTCTGCGTTTGACCCTCTTGGTTTTAATGATTTGCACAAACTGATGTTCATCAGTTTCGCTTAACGCCACATAACGCTTGATATTAGATAATATATTTTCAAAACCTGA
>CAYMST010000270.1:2741-6366 GCA_964393115.1 uncultured Roseivirgaceae bacterium
CTAACCTTTGCTTATACACTAAAACCCAAAGCTAAACCGCCAACCGCTATTTGGCATTTCAGCATTATTGAAACCATGATAGTAGTCCACTCTCAAAAACTGAAATATGTTTTCAATACCTACACCAAGCTCGACATAATTACGCAAAGAAGGGGTGTCAAGATAGTTAGCAGCAAAAACTGTTTTCACTTTCGTTTCCCTTACTAACGGTATCTTTCTGATGATAAAACCGTTGAAGCGATGTGTAAAATGAGCTGCTAAGAATCGATCTCGAGTACTGTAGGTATAGTAATCGAGCAACTGAAAATCATTCTTCCTCCACTGCGCGACAAGTGTTTGATTGGTAGAAAAATGAAAAAAATCAGGAAACGAATGCTCACTCATTCGCCAAACTTGTCCCGCTCTAAGTTTATACTTACTCTCCCCTACAAGTCCTAAACTAAGCTTGTCCTTAACAGAGACCGTGGTCTTTGCTAGACTCCAATCCCCTACATTTTGAACATGCCTGAGTTCTAGCTCTGGCCATTTAGCATCCAATAAAATCTTTCTATCTGGCATCGAAATATACTCTTGACCCGGATTGAACTTCAGTCGTAATGACAACTGACTGTACCGACTAGGAAATTGATCTGTCTGCGGCAATTCCGTATTCACGGGTGTATTAGATGTCCAATCCCAATCGCTCATTCTCGTTTCATAATAATTGGCAAGAGGTAACCTACTGCCTACCTCTAAGTTCAGTTCCGCTAATACACCGTTTGAAATCTCTTGTTGGTACCCGATTTCAAAAAAGGTTTTATCGTATAACTTCATAAAATTATCTCCACGCAGTAAAGTTTGATATGTATTAATAATTTCATTCATCGGAGCATCACTATTGTACTGACTCACATAATTTCCCCCTCCGACCCGCAACCTTTGGAATTTTTTATGATCGAAATGATAATGTAGTCTAAGCTTCCCATACAAGCGGCGGGATTTGAGTCCATAGCGCAGAGCCGGAAATAATCGATACTTTATGTTTTTTTCGTGGTCTTGGGTATACACAAAGTCAAGGTTGATCAGCGGTCCCTCTACTGTATTAAATAACAAGTGGGCAGGAAGAGCTCGCGTTGACCAGTTTCTATTCTTCACACGGTTGTTATGGAAATATCCCGCATATAAGGCCTTGCTAAGCGTCAATCGGTTGCGAACTCCATCCACGGAATCTTTATATGCTGGGGCCTCTACCACGAGCTTAATACTATCTTTTTTATGATAATCTAACCGCTCCAGCGGGGTCAAAGGTACTGGCCGTATCTTTTCCCAGTAGACATCAGATCGTTTATTGGCGCCATCTTCAACTTTAAACACCTCTCCTTTCTTCTTTTTCGGCAGTGCAACGGCCTTTTTCTTTGGCTCGGTCGCTTTACTTTTTAATGGCTGATTGGGTGATTCTTTAGATGACTTTTCACCTGTATCAATGGTGTATTTCGAATGAACGCTCATAAAGGTTCCTGTACCCGAAAACTTCATAAACTTGAGCTTAAAGGTATACTCCTGTGAGAGTAACGCCCATATATCGTCTTTAAGCGGCGCAAAAGTTTGCCTTACCTGTAGACTGTCGATATATTCCAAACCTCGATCTTGCGTCAGTAGTAGATCCAAGCTATGTAAACGCCATTGGTCACTGACCACATAGATATATCCATCAAAAACAGGGTCACTGGTACGCTTTGGTTTTACCAAAATCTTGTTGATGGTATACTTGTCGAAAGGGTAAACTCCTTGAAGTTCATAATCATAAAATAAGAAGGCATTGGAAGAGATTGGTGACACATACCCTCGCTTGCTAAGCTCCTTTTTCTCCACCAGGTTTTGGTAAAAGCTAACCATCATTTCCTTGGCCTGATTGAAGCTAAAACTGTTATCACTACCGCTTACCTTTGACGAAATCATCACTTCCTGATAATTGTCGGGTTGTGAGTAAGTAAGCTCAGAAATCGATTCCGATAAGTATACCACTCCTTTATCCAGATGAAGCGGTACTCCTAAAATTTTATTTGGCTTACTGTCGATCGTCTGGAGTCCTTTCATATACACCTGACAGCTGTATGACTTGATTTCGTTAAGGATCTTCTTCCGATTCGCAATAACATTTCTAATCATCTGATATGCCGGATCTTCACCGTTTGGAGTGATAATCATCTCCGGTAATCGAATGGCTTCTTTTTTAAGCTCGAAATCTATTCTGACATGCTTATTCTTTACTTCAACCCTGCGTTCTTGAGTCTCAAAGCCCATAGATCGTACTACCACAGTCCTGGAACCACTTTCTACTTCTAAGAAATACTGCCCTTTGGAATTGGAAACCGTACCATTCGAAGTGCCCTTAATGTAAACATTGACGAGTGGAACAGGTTCCTTCGAATCGTTGGTAATAACACCAAATATTTTATGCGCAAAGACTTCCCCTGTTAGTAAGTAACAGATAGTAGTGGTCAGAAGTAGTTTGTGCCAACTCAAGATAAAAATCAATTTAGTTTGTGCGATAACGTAAAGTTAACGGACAAAGTACTAAAGCGGATTAATGTTTTTGGTTTTAACAAAAGCTACTTGATCACCCCACATCACCTTTGACCAAGTTGTCTCTTCTGCCAGTAATGTCAGCTTATGTCCCTTTGATATAATGTCAATCACATCAGCACCGGAAGAGGGGGCATTCATGAGGATCGTGTGGTTTTCAGCGACCAAACAGTCATTGGCTTGAAAAGGGAAATTATTGACCAATAGAGCGGTCAAACAAAGGAATATAGATAACCCTACACTTAAATAGGGAGTTCCGGCAAATTCTTTCTCCTTTTTGTTCTGCCACCTTTTGAAAAAAACATGCCCTGTCAAAGCCAACGCAATAGCCAACAATACAATAACTACTAAGTATCCATACTCACTGAAGAAGCTATATACATAGGTCGTATCATCCACTTGATAACCTACTAAATCCTTTTGCTCGGCAATCTCCTTAATTTTCGCAAGTACTTTATCATCCTGAGTTTTAGCATAATATTGATTGAGATAAAATAAAGCTAGCGCATGATCTGCTAATCCCTCTTTGATATAAGCCATTTTCAGGAGCATCTGATTGCTATACTGCGCGGTAGAATCATAGATGGTCGTGTAGATTTGGTAGGCCTCAGTAAATTTTTGTTGTTCAAAAAGAGAATCTGCTTCAATTAATTGATCATTAACTCCTTGACCAACAGACACTATCACATTACACAAGGATATTACGGTAAAAAAAATCAGTCTTTTTAATCTCATTTATTTGGTTTTTAGCCCGTAGCGACTACTTTTGCATCCGCAAATAAGGCAAAGGCCTTGTAAAAAAGCAAACTTAATGAAACGATCTCTTAGCTCAGCTGGTAGAGCATATCCCTTTTAAGGTTGAGGCTTGGCGAGCTAAAGTGCTGAAAGAAAGAGAGTTGCAAACCTCTCGAAAAAAATTGCAGAAAATTTGCAGAAGATTTGAAAAAAGTTCAAATCTTTTAATTTTTGCAGAAATGAAAATGATCCGATAGCTCAGTTGGTAGAGCATCTCCCTTTTAAGGAGAGGGTCCTGGGTTCGAGCCCCAGTCGGATCACGCTT
>CAYMST010000271.1:0-6343 GCA_964393115.1 uncultured Roseivirgaceae bacterium
CAAGATGTTCTCGAAAAAATGGAACACTTTAAAGCTTGGGATTTTGAATCTGACGTTAATCAGATAACTGGTAAACTTGGATTAAATGATTTGAGCTTAAAGGTGTCTGCCCTATCTGGTGGACAGCAAAAACGTGTTGCCTTAGCACAGTTACTACTCGCTGAGCCTGATTTTATCATATTAGATGAGCCTACTAACCACCTGGATGTTGAGGCAATTGAATGGTTAGAGGGGTACCTTTCCAAAAGCACGAGTACTATTTTGATGGTTACTCATGATCGCTATTTCATGGAGAATGTCGCGGATATCGTTTTCGAACTCGACCGAGGGGCAATATACAGTCACCCTGGGAGCTACTCTAAGTTTTTAGAACGCAAAGCTGAGCGTGAAGCAAACTTGGCGTTAGAGGTAGGTAAAGCAAAAAACTTATTAAAGACAGAGCTAGATTGGATGCGAAGACAACCAAAAGCACGAGGTACCAAGGCCAAGTATCGTGTAGATGCTTTTTATGATCTTAAAGACAAGGCTCATCAAAAGGTAGGGGGAAAGTCTCTCGATATCGATGTCAAGGTAGCTCGTCAGGGTAAGAAAATCCTTGAGCTCGAACAGGTCAATAAGGCCTATGGTGATAAAACTCTGATTAAAGACTTCAGTTATGTCTTTAAGAAAAAGGACAGAATTGGCATTGTTGGAAAAAATGGTGTCGGGAAGTCCACTTTTCTCAATGTCATCACCGGAGCTGCGGATGTCGATTCTGGAGAAATCATTAGTGGTCAAACCACCAAGATAGGGTATTATACCCAGGATATTACAGCTATAAACCCTGAAAACCGGGTTATAGAAGAGGTACAAAAAATTGCGGAATTTATTGAGTTAGGATCAGGAGGACAGGTGTCTGTTTCTAAGTTCCTAGATATGTTTCTCTTTCCACCAGAAAAACAATACACCTATATTTCTAAATTAAGCGGGGGGGAGAAGAAGCGTTTGCAATTACTTAAAGTACTGGTTGCCAACCCTAACTTTTTAATCCTAGATGAGCCAACCAATGATTTAGATATAGATACACTCAACGTATTAGAATCATATTTGGAGAACTTTCCAGGTTGCCTGATGATCGTATCCCACGATCGTTATTTCATGGATAAGCTAACCGATCACCTTTTTGTCTTTGATGGAGATGGAGTAATCAGAGATTTCAATGGTAATTATACCGATTATCAGGATGATCAGAAGAGTAGAGAGAGGGAACTTAAGAGAAGTAATGAGAAGAAAGAAGTTAAAGTAAAAGAGAAGACCGCTGAGAGAAAACTGTCTTATCAGGAAAAGAAAGAGTTTGAAGGTTTAGAAACACTTATTGATGAGCTGGAAGAACAGAAATCTACCCTTGTGGAAAAAATGAATAATGTTCAGAATCATGAAGAACTCATGACGCTCTCTCAGGAATTAGGTGAATTGGACACTAAACTGGAAGACGCAACGGAGCGCTGGATGGAACTTGGAGAGCTGGCGGAGTGACTTGGTTGAAGGTCGTTCTTAGAGACGGTCTTTATTCTTTGCAGATAGATAGTTCGATTGTGATTAATCTAATTAAATTGGGTTTGTCTTATTGATGCTTGACTAATAGCTTCTATAATCCATCTTTCTGTACTGGTTGATAGCTATAGCACAATACCAAAGTAATTTCTCTAGATAAAAACGAAATAGACAACCTTATGGATATTGAAGAAGTTCTTGATGAAATACGCGAATCCGGACATCAGAGGGTAAAGTTTGCGGTAACTGACATTGATGGCGTATTAAGAGGTAAATATGTTCATAAGGGAAAACTACTTGAAGGTGTAGAAAGTGGCGTAGGCTTTTGTGATGTGGTATTTGGATGGGATAGTTCGGATAGGTGTTACGAAAATACCCGTTTTACTGGCTGGCATTCTGGTTATCCAGATAAAAAAGCTTGGATCGACCTGTCAACATTTAGGAATATCCCTTGGGAAAACGAGCAGCCTTTCTTTTTGGCTGATTTTGAGCGATCGAATCTAGAGGTGTGTCCGCGAACGCTATTAAAAAAGGTGATTAGTAAATCGGAGAAAATGGGATTTCGTCCCATGATGGCTCAGGAGTATGAATGGTTCAACTTTCAGGAAACACCTCAAAGCCTGCATGATAAAGCGTTTACAAATCTAGTTCCTTTAACGCCAGGAATGTTTGGGTATTCTATTCTTCGAACCTCTCAAAATGCTGGATACATAAACGAGTTGTTGCAATATATGGATAAACTGCAAGTACCTATAGAGGGATTGCATACGGAAACAGGACCGGGAGTTTATGAGGGCTGCATATTATATTCGGAAGCACTTGAAGCTGCGGACAGAGCTGTTATTTTTAAAACAGCTGTCAAAGAAATTGCTGCTAAACATCATTTGATGGCAAGTTTTATGGCGAAATGGAGAGCTGATTTGCCGGGTTGCGGAGGGCATATACATCAAAGTCTTTGGACCGGAAGTGATAAAAATGCGTTTTTCTCCGGGGAAGGTTTAAGCACCATAGGGAAACATTATTTAGCCGGACTTCTGCATTGTCTGCCTGATATCATGCCGATTTTTGCACCAACCGTAAACAGTTATAAAAGGCTTGTAAAAGGCACTTGGGCACCCATCAATGTCTCTTGGGGACATGACAACCGTACTACAGCATTTAGAGTAATCAATGGATCCAAGCGATCTATGAGGATTGAGAATCGTGTTCCAGGTGCAGATATAAACCCTTACTTAGGAATGGCGGCGAGTTTGTCTGCTGGACTATATGGGATTGAGCACAAACTGGAATTGAAGGTGGAGGAAACTACAGGAAGTAGCTATCAACATAAACAGACAGAAATACTACCTCATAATTTATATGAAGCCACCATTAAAATGAAGGAGTCCGATGTCGCAAAGGAGATTCTAGGGGAGGCGTTTATAGAGCATTTTATCGAAACAAGACTATGGGAATGGGAACAATATATGTCTGCTGTAACAGACTGGGAGGCGAAGCGGTATTTTGAGATTATTTAGGTAAATAATTAATAGAAAGATCACCTTTCGTGTTGACAGAATAGCCAAATGCTTCATTTAAATAAAGAAATACCTTGAAATGAGTATAAACTTAGAATCCTGATCATACTGATGGAGGATGAATAAGTTTATCGCGAATTCCATGTAGCATTGGAAAATATATTATTAAATGTTAATGACTATGAAGAAAAGAGAACATGACCTTGGATTACTGATCTGCTCAGTTGGTGGATTATCAACAATTTTTGGACTAGGAATGGATACCTTCGTAAGCTCACTGGTACAAACTGGAATACTCGTTTTAGGGATAAGTTTCTCTGCTGTTGGAGTGCTTATAATATCTAATTCTGAACAGTCTGAATCATAAAGAATTACTCTAGAGATATTTTGAGTTGGTATAGCAATATACTACGAGCTGACAAAAACTGAACCATAGATTTGAAACAATATCAAGCCTATGTAAAAGAAGTATTACTGAATCACTTCTGTTTTTAGACTATTTTGTGAAATTCGGATAATAAGGTTGAGTATTCCTAAAAATTCAATATTGACATCACTAGAAGAGAGTCGTAGCTATTGCCGAATTCATCTATCCAATGACAACTTGAATTTGTAACATCCATATCTCAAAATTGGTGAGCTAGTCAGATTCATTACCTATATTACATTAGATTATTCATGTTTAGATTTTGAAAAAGTTTAAGTTCAGTAGTGTAGTCCGAGAAGCTTGGGAAAACTATGATACTAGTAGACAAATTACGTCTATAGAGGATATTAGCGCTAAAGTTTCTACAAACTATGTCTATCGAATGCTACTCGATGATGGTGAGACTATTATTGGGAAACTGAGCTACTTTGGTCATTATGAGCATTTCGTAGAGGACCACAGCACCATTAATGCTTTATCAAATAACCTCACAAAACCGTTTCAAAATCTCTTAGCAAAATCTCTATTCAAGGGAAACCAACTATACACTTACCGCTATAAGGATAGTTTTTTGGATGCTTGGGTAGTATTCTATAATCCAATTAGCATTGGAGATAAGCTCCCTAGAAGACTGGAAGAACGGCATATCCGAAGCTTAGGTAGACAAATCGGACAATTTCATAAGATGTGTACGAATGTTCGTAATGTACTTCCTCAAACCACAAAAACACTTATTCATGATATCGATCATTTAAAGAATATTCTCCAAACAGATCGAGGTCAATTTGAGCATCGAGGAACCCATGAGTTGATTTTGCAACAGTGCGATATATTCCTTGAAAATTCGGAAAGATACAACTACAATAAGTTTCCCAAGATACCCGTGTTTGTAGATTGGAACATTGGTAATTTCTCTGTGGATAATGACCTTCAGCTATTCTCCAGGTGGGATTATGACTGGTTTCGAACTTCTTCGCGTGTACTAGACTTTTACTTTTTTAGTAGGGTCGTATCTGACATTGGGGATAGGACGGTATTTAGCTACGTTATAGCCCCATTGAATGAAGAACGATTTTTACTTTTTCTTAAGGAATATCATGCGCAATTCCCATTGACTGTTGACGAAGTGTACTTCATTAAGGAAGCCTATCGCTTTTTCATTCTTAATTATGTGATCAAAGACGGAAGATATTTCTTTCATGAATTATACGCTTCTAAACTTCAGCGCGAAGCTTTTGAGGTTTATTTCCCACAAATTGATAAATTCGACACCGAAAGTATACTGTCTGCTTTGGCGCTTTAATACAAAAACAATAGACGATGATTGAGGTAAAACCCTTTGGCGATATTATTGATAAGTATCAGGTTGTTTTCTTTGATGCCTTTGGTGTGTTGAAAAACTATAATGGACTTATACCTGGAATTCAGGGGACATTAGAGTATTTAAAAGAAAATGATATTGACTTCTATATTCTTACCAATGATGCCTCACGTTCTCCACAAGGGTTAGCCAAATCTTATCAGGAACAAGGGGTAAAGGACATTACTTCCGGTAGAATTATCTCCTCAGGCATGCTGGCTAGAGAATATTTGGGATATAAATTTAGAGGTGGAGTAGTCGCATATTTGGGTACGGAAAGCTCTGCTCATTATATCGAGTCATTAGGTATTCAAACTATTTCCATTGCAGATGTGGATTTGAACAAACTTGATGATGTCAGTGCACTGGTACTCTTGGATGATGAAGGTTTCGATTGGAATAGTGAAATTAACAAAACGATCAACCTTTTAAGGTATAAGAATATCCCCGTTATTGTGGCCAATACAGATGAGGCTTATCCTACCTCCAAACGTGAAATTGCAGTGGCTATTGGTGGTATTGCGGATATGCTTGAGCAAGTAGTCGGTAGGAAATTTATGCGTTTCGGAAAACCTGATGCACAGATGTTCAATTTTGCATATCAGCACGTTCTAAAAACCAATAACGTATCCAAACATCGTGTCTTAATGGTAGGAGATACGCTAGAGACAGATATCATTGGAGGGAATAAATTTGGAATAGATACCGCCTTAGTACTCTCCGGTAATACACTCGAAGAGTATGTTGAGGCGCGTATTCGTTCTACAGGAATTATACCCGATTATATCTGCGACTCTGCCGTAATCCACCAATCATAGTTTATTCATTAGTGTAGTAGCCTTGTTTGATACTGATTTACGACAGTCTTGAGTTATGCATTGCAAGTAGGGGAGTACCATTCCCTTAGATTATTGTCTTTCTTTGACCATATTAAGCTTTTCTAAAGTTATGTTTTTAGAAAGCATATCATATAACTGAACCATGGTCCATTTCGTAGATGCTTGATTGGTATTAGATATGTCTACTAAGAAGCGATCAATGTAGGGAACCAATATTTACCTTATTTGCTTTACCAATGCACTTCATTGCACTGGAAACACACAATCTTATGATCTGATTTTACTGAAATAAAATTATACCATTCATCAAATAAGACCTCATCAGACGAACTTCTTGCACTACTTCCACGGTGTTCCCGGGTGAATTGACGTGTCTACCTGTTCATCTTTCCTCAAGGCAATTTATACACCTATTGCGAAGCTAATCCTTCTCGAAACCAAGTGATACGGAGTTTACACAGTATCTAAGACCCGTTGGGGCCGGTCCGTCATTGAAGACATGTCCTAAATGCCCACCGCAATTGGCACATGTTATTTCAGTTCGGATCATACCATGAGATTTATCAACCGTCTCAACAATGGCATCATCGCTGGTTGGTTCGAAAAAACTTGGCCATCCAGAGCCCGAATCAAACTTTTTATCTGATTTAAATAAGGGTGCTTGGCA
>CAYMST010000272.1:0-6280 GCA_964393115.1 uncultured Roseivirgaceae bacterium
TGTTTTGTTCAAATTATCCGACAAAATACGCATTCTATTGAAAAAAATGAATTCCATCTCCATCTATCTAATGGACAAATGCCAAATTCAATTCTCTAAAATTTATCGTAATGATTGAGTTCAGAATAAGCTTCTTCTTGCTTTTAATCCTATCTGGCTGCTCCAGTAGCCCGAGCAAATCATCATCGCGTCCAATTGATCATCATCCATGGACTCTACTCCTAAAAAAACATGTTAGCGCCAAGGGTTTTGTTGATTATCAGTCCTTTGTAAAAGACTCATCACTGCTTAATTCATACCTTCGAACTCTTTCGGATAATGCGCCTAATGATGTAAACTGGAATGTTTCTGAGCGTATGGCCTATTGGATTAACGCATATAATGCGTTTACGGTTAAACTTATCGTTGATCACTATCCTGTGTCATCAATAAGGGATATCGGCAGTCAAATTCAAATTCCGTTTGTACTCTCGCCTTGGGATATCAAATTCATAACTATAAATGAAAAACAGATGGATTTAAATAATATTGAGCATGGAGTTCTACGAAAGGAATTCAATGATCCTAGAATACATTTCGCCATTGTCTGCGCTTCTAAATCGTGTCCAAGGCTGAGAAACGAAGCGTATCAGGCAGAAATACTTGAGAAACAGTTAGAAGAGCAAGCTCATGACTTTTTTTCGGACAGTACTAAAAATGTAATAAGACCTGAAAAAGTAAAGGTGTCAAAAATTTTTTCATGGTTTAAAAGTGATTTTACCAAAGACGAAGAGTTGATTGAATTTATTGATCGTTACACAGAGCTCTCTTTAAATTCAGATACTGAAATTTCTCATTTACAGTATGATTGGAGTCTGAACGGAAAATAATTATTTCAGCTTTTTGAAATAATATATGCGTCGGTAAATCAAATAAATTTAACTTTGCGCCAATTTGAGCCTACACGTAAAGATTGGTACGTTGAGCAAAGTGTTAAGTCTTGTTTTAACGCCTTGTAAGACAGCTTTTTATGTGAGTAAGGGGTATTTATAAAAGGTCAAATAAAACGATAATTTTTTATTTCCATGCCTAGAGACAATAGCATCAAGTCTGTTTTAATCATCGGTTCGGGACCAATTATTATTGGTCAAGCTTGTGAGTTCGACTACTCTGGATCACAAGCCTCGAGGTCCTTACGAGAAGAGGGAATCGAGGTAACATTGATCAATTCCAATCCGGCCACTATTATGACCGATAGTGTGACAGCGGATAATGTGTATCTCAAGCCGTTGAACAAGAAGTCAATTATCGAGATTCTCAAGAAGCATGATATTGACGCTGTACTTCCAACTATGGGAGGGCAGACAGCGCTTAATCTAGCGATAGACTGCGACAAAGCAGGTATCTGGGAAAAGTTTGGCGTGAAGATTATCGGTGTTGATATTGATGCTATTGAGACAACAGAGGATCGGGAGAAGTTCCGTCTCAAAATGCAGGAGATTGAAGTCAATGTCTGTAAAGGGGAGACAGCCACATCATTTCTAAAAGGAAAAGAAATTGCTCAGGAAATAGGTTTTCCTCTAGTTATCAGACCTTCTTTCACGCTTGGAGGTTATGGAGGTGGTTTTGTGAATACTGCTGAAGAGTTTGATCAAGCGCTAAATCGTGGATTGGAAGCATCCCCAATTCATGAGGTGTTGGTAGAGCAGAGTATCCTAGGTTGGAAAGAGTACGAATTAGAGCTACTTAGAGATAGTTTAGGAAATGTAATTATTATCTGTTCCATTGAGAACTTTGATCCAATGGGAGTACATACTGGTGATTCTATTACGGTAGCTCCAGCCATGACCCTACCAGATACTGTATATCAGAAGATGAGGGATCTGGCTATCAAAATGATGAACGGAATAGGCGAGTTTGCTGGTGGATGTAATGTGCAATTTGCCGTGAGTCCCGTCGATGATACCATAATCGGAATTGAAATTAACCCGCGTGTATCTAGATCTTCAGCATTAGCCTCAAAAGCAACGGGGTATCCTATCGCAAAAATTGCTGCAAAGTTGGCGATCGGTTACAACTTGGACGAGCTAGAGAATCAAATTACCAAGAATACTTCTGCATTTTTTGAGCCAGCAATCGACTATGTTATCGTAAAGATCCCAAGGTGGAACTTTGACAAGTTCAAGGGCTCGGATAAAAAATTGGGCTTACAGATGAAGGCTGTAGGCGAGGTTATGGGTATTGGAAGGAATTTCCAAGAAGCCTTACAAAAAGCATGTCAGTCCCTGGAAATAAAAAGAAATGGACTTGGTGCAGATGGAAAAGAACTTACCAACCAAGAAGCTATTTTAGAGAGCTTAAAAAACCCAAGCTGGGATAGACTTTTTCATGTTTATGATGCTTACAAACTTGGTATTCCAACGAAGACGATTCATAAGCTTACCAAAATTGACCCATGGTTCCTGTATCAAATTGAGGAATTAATGGCTTTGGAAAACGAAGTTGAGAAATATTCTATTGATACGCTTCCGAAACGCTTACTCTCTGAAGCTAAAAAGAAGGGATATGCGGATCGACAAATTGCTCATTTGCTGAAATGCTGGGAAAGTGAAGTCTTTAAAAAGAGAAATGAACTGGGCATCAAGCGTGTATACAAGCTTGTTGATACTTGTGCTGCTGAATTTGAAGCCCAAACCCCATATTATTACTCCACTTTTGATGATGAGAACGAGTCGGAGGTAACTGAAAAGAAGAAAGTTATTGTCCTAGGTTCCGGTCCAAATAGAATAGGTCAAGGAATAGAGTTTGATTATTGTTGTGTGCATGGAATCTTAGCTGCCAAGGAGTGTGGCTATGAGACGATAATGATTAACTGTAACCCGGAAACTGTTTCAACAGACTTTGATGTAGCCGATAAGTTATATTTCGAGCCAGTTTTCTGGGAGCATATATATGATATCATTTTGCATGAAAAACCTGTAGGGGTTGTTGTGCAATTAGGAGGTCAAACAGCTTTGAAGCTGGCTGAAAAACTCAATAGATATGGTATAAAAATTCTTGGAACGAGTTATGATTCACTAGACTTAGCAGAGGATAGAGGTAGGTTTTCAACTTTATTGAAGGAAAATGAAATTCCTTATCCAAAATTTGGTGTAATCGAAGATGCGGAGGAAGCGCTTGAATTATGTAAAGAATTAGGGTTTCCATTACTCGTAAGACCGTCGTATGTTTTGGGTGGTCAGAGTATGAAAATCGTGATCAATGAGGAAGAACTTGAGTCGCATGTCGTAAATATATTACGTGATATTCCAGGTAACCGGGTGCTTTTAGATCATTTTCTTGACGGTGCGATTGAAGCTGAAGCGGACGCCATTTGTGATGGAGAAGATGTACATATCATAGGAATCATGGAGCATGTAGAACCCGCAGGTATACATTCTGGTGATTCAAATGCGGTACTACCTCCATATAATTTAGGAGACTTTGCGCTTGCACAAATTGAAGCCTACACCAAAAAGATAGCGTTAGCGCTAAATACGGTCGGCTTGATCAATATTCAGTTTGCCATTAAAAACGATCAGGTTTATATAATCGAAGCTAATCCGAGAGCTTCAAGGACTGTGCCTTTCATTTGTAAAGCTTATCAAGAGCCTTACGTGAACTACGCAGTAAAGGTGATGCTTGGTGAGAAAAAAGTTAAGGACTTTGATTTCAATCCTATCAAGCATGGTTATGCTATCAAAGAGCCGGTGTTTTCATTTAACAAATTTCCAAATGTTAATAAAGAGCTCGGACCAGAAATGAAATCAACTGGTGAGTCAATTTACTTTATTGACGATTTGATGGATGATTACTTCCTCGAAATTTATTCGAGACGAAATTTGTACCTTAGTAGATAATATTATTGGGGAAGAAGTTCTTCCCCTTTTTGTCTATTTCGACAGTTAATTTTAATTCCAGTAAACTAAGTTCTATTGAAGTTCTTTTTAGTTGTTCTTTTCTTTTATTTTCTGATCAGATTCTCGGGCTCGGTTATGCGGTTTATTTCCGGAGTGACCAATACTATAAACCCCGATGGATCTAGCAGTACGAGTACAAGTAGATCAAAGAGACCGGCAAAAGATTCCAATCTTAATATTGATTTTGTGCCAGATTCTTCCTCCAAAAAAAGGAAAAAAGATAACGGTAACGGGGAGTATGTTGACTTTGAAGAAATCGAAGACTAAACCTTACTCGGTGACTGTGTGTTAATTCTCTTACTAGTGATCAATTTTTTTGCGGAAATATGCAAAAATCCGCCGTTTGACCTTGGTTTTAAAGAAATAATTGCTACTTTTTCAAATTAATTGTTGCTCCTAATGATGACTTATACAAGTAGTCATACTATTTAAGCACTAATCCAATCCAACACCCACCAAAACCGTTTCGAGCCTATATAAGTAGATAATATAAATTCTTATAGACGTTTGATGTGTTATGAATCTTACTGAAGTTGGTTATTCGCTAACGGAGGCTATCCTAAATAGTCCCGAAGGGATTATTGTATTTGCATTAGATTCCAATTATCGATATATATACTTTTCCCCTACTCACAAAGAAATTATGAAATCTTTGTGGGGAAGCGACATTGAATTGGGAAATCGCATGCTTGATTTTATCGTAAATGAAAAGGATAGATCCCGCGCGAGAAGCAACTTTGACAAGGCGTTGTCCGGCGAGCGCTTGATTTTAGAGGAGGCATATGGTGATGAAAAATTTAAACGTGCATACTACGAAAATAGATATAGCCCCGTTTTTGGGACCAACGGAAACATAATAGGCTTATCGGTCTATGTAGTTGATATTACTCATATTAAGGTCACCGAACATGCCCTTCAAGAAAGCGAAAGTCACCTGCAAACGCTTTTTGATACAATGACTGAAGGAGTCGCACTTAAGGAACCCGTTTACAACCAGCGGGGTGAAATGGTGGATACAAAGGTGCTCAAAGTCAATAATGCTTATCGTAACATGTTTGGAAACCCAAGCTTAAGAATTATCGGAGCACTTGGGAGTAAACTTTATAATATCTCGGCAAATGATGTAAAGGAGTTCTGGAGGAGACACCTCGAAAATGACGCAGTTACCGCTCAAGAGTTACCAGATCCAATAGGTGGGAGGTATTATTTAGTTACAGCTTCTCCATTGAGAAATGGAACCATAGTATCGTCGTTTTTAGATATCACGGAGCGTAAAAACTCGGAGAGAAGGCTGAGAGAGGCTTTCATAGAAATAAAAAATCTAAAAGACCAACTTCAGCATGAAAACACCTATTTACGCGAGGAGATAAGCTTACAAAATAATTATGAACAATTAGTTTTTTCTGGAGATACCTTTAGAAAAGTCCTAACCCAGGTGGAACAAGTAGCTTCATTAGATGCCACCGTTTTGATTATGGGTGAAACAGGAACAGGTAAGGAATTGGTAGCCAGGGCAATACATAATTTGAGTAAAAGAAAGGATAAACCGCTGATTAAGGTCAACTGCGGGGCGCTACCTAATGACCTCGTTGAGAGCGAATTATTTGGTTATGAAAAAGGTGCGTTTACCGGTGCGATGAAATCGAAGCCAGGAAAATTTGAATTGGCTAATGGAGGGACTTTATTTTTAGATGAAATTGGTGAAATGCCATTGGATCTTCAGGTTAAGCTACTCAGGGCTATTCAAGAAGGTGAATTTGAAAGGTTAGGAGCTACGACTACAACCAGAGTAGACGTGCGAATTATAGCAGCCACAAACAAAGACCTTCAAAAGTTAAGTGAGACAGGCGAGTTTCGTCAAGATCTTTTTTTTCGACTCAATGTATTTCCAGTTACCATGCCAACTCTTCGTGAAAGAGTGGAGGATATACCTGTTCTGGTTAGGCATTTCGTAAAGAAATATATGACCAAACATGAAAAGGAGATTGGGTATATATCAAATGATTTTTTGATACAACTTAAAAACTATCAATGGCCGGGTAATGTTCGAGAACTAGAGAACATCATTGAAAGAGCAGTTATTCTATCAGAGGATGAGCAGCTTATGACCATTGATTTGGTCCAAAATGATTCATCGATAGACTCTGGTAGGATGTCACTAGATCAAGAGCTAGGCCTGACGCTTGATGATGTGCAACGTAACCATATTCTGAAAGTGCTTACTGCTACCGGTTGGAGAATAGATGGAGTGGATGGTGCAGCCCAAAAACTGAATATGAAGCCTAGCACACTCAGAGATAGGATGAAAAAACTGGGAGTCAAAAGACCGAAACTTTTGTGAT
>CAYMST010000273.1:0-6226 GCA_964393115.1 uncultured Roseivirgaceae bacterium
AGGGCTACATTTCCACTAAGCCAAACATCCAATCCATCTTTCCTTTCAGGAAAAATATTTGGAGTGAGGAAATTATTAGATCTATCCTAACCAATGATAACCGAAATGAAGTAAGTGATCTTTACAGTAAATATTTCAATGGGTCTGAGCTAGATAGAGCCATAGATATTGTTAATGAAAAACTACACCTTATTGAACGAAATAAAGACCACAATCGCGGGGTCATACTTGAAAAGCTAGATGCTCTTTTGTCACTTGATACTGTGGCATTCAATCATGTCGTCTTTCAATTCTTAAAATCTAGAAATTACCCGCTTTCCTTTGAAGAAGACTACCCATTGCTTAATGATGATCAAGTACTTGTGCGTGATGATATCTTCCGAATTCTTAGAGAGAGCGGAGTAGGCGTTCCCGGATATTACGAAAAGCTAGATTATAAAGTGAATGGTGAAGTAGGTCAGTACGCTAGAAGCAGGTCTGGGTGCTACTTCTGTTTCTTTCAGCAAAAGATTGAGTGGATTTGGCTATATGAACAGCATCCTGATTTGTATAAACAAGCAATGGAATATGAAAACGAGAAGGAAGGCTTCACGTGGAATCAACATGAATCCTTACAAGACCTACTCAACCCAATAAGAATGGAACAAATAAAGTCTGATCACTTAAGCCGTATGAATAAGGAAAAATCTAAAGGATCTAAGTTCTTAATCGACATCCTTGATGATACTGAAAGTGAAGGATGTACAGCCTGCTTTATTTAGTAAATAGGCCTGATATTATCCTATATTTAAAATTATTTTAATAAATAGACTGTCCCCTAATTAGATCTAGAAACTTCATCTAAAAGATCTATAAAAAGATATTGAGAGTTGTCTAACTCTCCATTATCAAATTTGTTCTTTAAGTATTCTAACCCGCCATATGCGTACTCCTCAATAAAATTGATGATTTTTCTTACAACTTCAGCTAACTCTTTTTCATCCAGATCTTCTAATTCATTCCAGTCGAAATCAATTTCATCAGACCTACTGAAAATAGTCAGCAGAAGGAAATCAATGAGAGGTGAGGCTTGTTTCCAACCAGCTATTTCGACAAATTTTTTAGCATTACTTCCAGATGCAAGTTCAATCCTGCTATCTATTTTGAGACCCACATAAAACGCATAGACATATAGTTCATACAATGGACCAAATTGAGAAAATTCGCCCTTACCTTGTTTATTAGCAAGTTTTTCAAAAAGGTACTCAACAGAAACAGAATACTTGGGTGTCTTCCTCAATATCATGTCTCTAAATTCGTCACTAGTCATTATTTAATCTTTTTGTTTTTCGTGTAAACCTCAACTTGCCTCTTACTCCGAGGAATTTGGTTTAGGTAAATAGTACTAACACTACTATTTTTAATATATTCATTCCCTAGTTGATTTAGCTTGTTTTCTGAATCCTGGTCATACAAGTCTTTGATCAAAATAATACTCTGTGGAAATACCTTTTCCGTCTCTTCAAAAAAACCTTTAATAAAGCCTTGACCAAAAGCTGATAATGGAGCATCGGCCAATAGCGGATATAGATACCCATACGGGTTAACTGAAATTACTGCCATAAGAACAGCAAGGACCTTCATCCTTTGAAAGCCTTCGGATGCCCCCGTAACTTCATTCCCTTCCTCATCCAGATAATTGAAGTCAATAGTTCCCCTTGCGTTTTTTTCAAATCTTAATATACCTCCCTCTAATTCGTTGTACTTAATTAGGTTTTGGAAATGTACATTTGCTTCCTTTTCTAACTTTTGAATCATATCATCAAAAACTCTTACTCTCGTCCTCTGAGCAGCGTCCCGAATATCTGACGAGATGTCTAGATGCTTTTCATACTCTTTTGGAGTATTTTGCGGTCTCATCTTAGCTAGCTCATTCTCATCTTTCCTAATGTTTGTTTTTAAGGACTCGATTTTACTTTTTGCTCTCACAATGTCATCCTCAGCTTTTTGCATTCTAGTCAAAGCACCTTTATACTGAGCCATGATTTGTCTAGCATCTATCATATCATCTTCATCACCAATAATTAAATGTGATCTCTCATCCTTAAGGCCTTTGATTTTTCCTTTAATTCTAGTGATTCTATCTAGTAACTCTTGTTCCTTTTCTCTGGCGCGAAGAATAGACTCTTGGATTTTACCAATCTTTCCAACGTATGATTGTGCTCCTAGCTGAATATTTCCGAAAAACTCGTTTAGATCGTTCTTGAATATTTGAACAGATTTATTTTGATCAGAACCTTTCCGATCTAAAAGACTCACAATGTGCTTCCATGGTTCAGAATCCTTCTTTGCCTCCCTGTTACAGACATAACAATGTTCCCTTTCCAACATGGTTTGCAAAGTCACTGAGTCAGGGGAGTCGGGGGGAAGAAGATTTATTTTCTTATTCCCATCCTCACTTAGAACGGCTGCTTTCTTTATTGTTCTGGATTCTCTATAGAGATTTAGCTTTTCCTTAAACATGGCTATATCATTCTCACACCCCATCGCAATCCATCCAAAATTGCCATCAAAAAACCTCTCATTTAACTTTTCCACCAACCGATCATATTCTTCTTTGGAGACTTTTAATTTCGAGTTTTGAACTCGAATCTTATCATCAAACTCTTTCCTTGCTTCAGCATTTTCATTCAAACTTTCAAGTCGATCAACCTCTTCCTTGTTTTCTGAAAAAGAGTGTTCATAAGAGGCTAATTTTTCTTCTTCGCTTTCCAAGGAAGCTTTCTTACTTTCCTTTTCTTCAAGTTTCTTTCTATAATTCTCAGAAGCAGCATCATTGGAAGCAATTCTTTCATTCAACTCTCTCTCAGCCCGTTCAGCAACGTATTTAGTTATTTTTTCTAGCTCGTCATATTTATTGATATCTGTTAGAGTTTTCACGGCTCTATTTAGACTATCCGCTTGATTGAAGTCAATCAGCTTATCAACTTCCTCACCTTGGAAAAGAGAGTATTCTCTGAGATTTGGCTGAATCAACTTATTCAAGATCCTTTTATGCTCATCTTCATCATATATTTCATGGAATTCAAAGAGTTGTAGATCTCTTTTCGATACTTCAATATCTTTAAAGAACACTTGCCAATCTGCACTATTCGCTAATGACGAATCAGACTTTGATTTCTTCAATCTAAACCCTTTACAAATTCGATATCGGAATCGATTATCGCTAAACTCCAATGCAATGTTGCATTCGATTAACTCATTTTGGAATGCTTCGTTCTTAGCCTTATCTGAGCATACTTTTACTGCTTGATTCTTAATATTTTTCCTGGACTTTGTGTCTGAGTCAAGTACTTCATCATAGAAAAGCCATAAGAATCCATTGAAAAACTTTGATTTACCACCTCCATTATCAGCAACAACAATATTCACTCCCTCGGAGAACTCATAGGTATTGTCCTTAAATGGGCCATAATAATTAAAAAAATTCTCAAATGATATTTGGTTAATTATTGAAGCCATATCTAGTTTATTAGATTTTTCACTTGATTATAGACTGTTACATCCCCATGCATATCAATCATTTTTGCTCTTAGGATAACAGCCAAATATTCAATGACTTTCTTTTCATAGGGAGGGGCTAGTTTAGCCTTTTTGATATTAGCTTCAGTAATATCATATTTGGATGCCAGCTCCTCATCTTTCAGTACTTCTTTTAACAGGTCATCAATCATTTTCTAATTCATTGACTATCATATCTAAATCTAATTCATATCTGTCACAGATATTTTGCAATGCATCTTTTGAGTCATAGAAATTCATAGATAAGCTTGCGAAATATCCAACCCTTATCAATTCGTTTCTTACCATATTTTTCTCTATCCTATATAAGTTCTCGCTATCATGACTTGCCACTGGAGCAACTATCATATCGTACACATATGCAAACTTTTTATCATCATGATTCCTCAATAATCTCCCTCTTCTTTGAATGTATTCTCTGGGATTTCCAGTACTGCTAGCAAAAATTCCCACTTCAGTTCTCGGAATATCCACTCCTTCATCCAACATTTTCATGGCTAATAACATATCAATCTTTCCCTCCGAAAAACCTCTGATTTTACTTTTGCGATCTTCTGTATCTGACGTATACGTACTCAGCTTAAGATCTGACTTAACCTCATGAGACGCTTTCAAATATTGATAAACGAATTTGCTAGAAATATCCTGTTGATCAACTTCCTCCTCTCTACTTCTACCCACAGGGACATAGGTGAAGACATACTTCAATTTATCTTTCACATCTAATTCCCTTAAGATTTCTTTATAGGCAGGTATCTTTTGACGTGCTTGATGAATAATAGCCTTTCTCCTAAGCAATAACCTTTCAACAATTGGTGATTCCTTGAACTGACCAGTCTCAAAGTCAAAATACCTAAGCAAAGTATTTGAGAGTTCAACGTACTCTTCTTTTTCATCATCATCCAGTGTAACTATCCTTGGGTAATAGTAATAATTAGTTAGTCTTCCCTCTTCCATAGCCCTTCTCATACCAAAGCTGTAACAAAAGGGGGGAGTATCGTTGAAAAACTCACAAATTGCATCAGTACCTTCTGGATCATACTTCCTTTTTGGGGTTGCACTCAAGCCGATTCGTTTTGGAATTGTTAATCTTGATATGACTTTCTTGATTTGGCTTGCTCCCATGTTATGAGCTTCATCTGCAATCAAGAGAAAGTCATCCTGAATCTGCTTAAAATAATTCTGGAACTTTGGTGTGGAAAAGCTCGCATAAGTGGAAATTATAATAAGATCTTTCCGCAAGCCTGCCTTGTGATTAGAAACAAAATTTGGAAGCTGCTTTATTCCTCCATGGCCACCACCAATTGCTATTATGTTTTTAAAATTAAATTGAGATACTTCATCAATCCATTGATCCAGCAAAGCCTTTGATGGTACAAGAATAATTGCTAAATAAGAACCTGTATTTCTATACAAATGAAGTAGACAATTGAGGGAAGTTATGGTTTTTCCTGTACCAGTTGCCATAGCAAAAATTCCTTGATATCCATTGGTAATCCAGCAGTCTAGTGCCTCTTTCTGATAATCCCTTGGGCCATCAATGTAGGGAAATCTTGGATAACCTAGGGAACCTTGAATTTCGAAATCAATTCTTTTGGTGACCTCTTCAATTTTTGAATTTTTTGATACTTCTCTTCCTGTAATTAAAGATTCTTTTAAAATGTCTTCAGCCTCCAATAAGGGGTATTTTTTATTAATATGGTTACTTATCTCTTCAGCATCTGACGGCGATAAGTAATGATAATTTATGCATTCACCTGACCAGATATCATCAAACTCTTTTTTGAACTCCTTGATTTTATATTTTCGGTCTTCGCCTAACCATCCAGGATCAACATTAATATTTTCACTATTGCTCAGCAAAGCAGACGCAGTGAAGTTTGCTGATCCACTGAAATACACGTCTTCTTCTCCATCATTAAATACACCCTCCTTGGTATGTTCATAACCATTACTATTCTTTGGTTTTATAATTTTAATTACAATGCGTTTCTGTTGAATGAGGTAGCTTAGACACTTTTCAAAATGCTTCCCGTCTTGATCAAGATTATCTAATAGTATCTTAATCACTTCAATATCATCCAGGTCATCTGATAAAATGATGTTTTCAGCTTTCGATAAAAACTCTTTATCCTCTTTTGTGAGGAAGTGATTGATAACAAGTTGAATACTTCCGCCACTCGTAATAAAGTGTGCAAAACCCGAAGACAAGGTCTTAAAAACCTTAGTGCTGAAAAAACCTAAATGGAACCTTAAATGGTTGCTATGGTAGAAATGCTCAAGAAAAAATAGCCTAGGCTCATTTTCAGTATTAGACTTATAACGAAGAGACGATGGATACTTAATATCCTGAAGCATTAGATGGTGAATTTTAGGAAAAGTTACAAACAGCGTAAGTCAATTGCAATTGTTAGAATAAGTTCAAGTGGAATATGGTATTGTACCGATAATTCTAGTGTGTTTTTTTTGTATTGAAGCCTTTTCTGCTATGTCAGTGTTCACGAAATACTTCAAGTACAAGGAAGATATTTCTTCTGGCTTGAGAAAGCTATCTTTGATCTAATTAGACAATTGAATATGATATAAACACCATTCTTTAGAACATAAGAAATATAAGAGCAGCGTAGCTGTCATTTCCACTTCTGAAAATCGCCAGTTTAAAGAA
>CAYMST010000274.1:0-6203 GCA_964393115.1 uncultured Roseivirgaceae bacterium
ATATGATTATTGTAATTTTAAAACCTTGCTTGTATCGCAAAAAATGCTCATAGTGAAGAAAAAAACATGTGCTCGAGAAATCGAAACCATAGCCTCTGAACAAAGGCTTAATTGAGACAAACTTCAACTCATTTATGTGTAAGAACCCTGTAGTTTATCATCTACAAAAGGGAAACTATTAAACACTTTAGTGACGCTTATCTCTTTGCTCCAAACTCATCAATTCCCAGAACTTTAGGCGCAACAAATCCTCTTCTCTCGACACGACCACCAAGGAAAATAGTAAACTTAAAATGACGATAATTACTCCAATAAATTCTGCTACCCTCGGAAGCAGAATAAAGAAATGTAAAGCAATGTAAATGACCATAGGAGTTACAAGTTCAAAAATTAGGCTTACAGAGGGGATGAACCTTATATGTGCCATATCCTTGTCCAACCGACAATCAAGGATCAACTGAGAAAGTCTCATTTGATTGTTGTAGTAGATTCTTGACCGGACGAAAAGGCCGTCCTTGCTTACTACGCCGAACCACTCTTTACTCAATTCTCTATTAAGTACCATCAGGTGAGTTTGTGTTTTCGACATAGGATAAATCTTCGCTTGCAGATTGCTCAAATCGGGAATTTGATCAAGTTTTAGTGATGTGTTATTAATCAGCGGCATAAGACTAATTAGTGACTTTCTATATATTCTCTCCATCAGTTCTCATAGGACCAACGTATTGCCCCACCCACATCGTTCCTTTTTTTATAACCAAAGCACGTTGATCTCCTTCGTTTGTTTGAATAAGTCTTGAAGGGAAGTTTCTTTTCAGCAGGTTTTTATAATAGCGTCTATCTTCATAGTATTCTTGTAGCGTGAGATAGTCCTCTTCTTTAAGGTTTTTGTATTCCGATTCAAAAACCAAGTCTTCGTCAGCTGTGGAGTTCCAGTCAAATAAAGAAATACGATCCTTCTCATGATTAAAGAGGTTTAAGGGAAACGCTTTAGCTGAATTATGAAAAGGCCACATGTCTTTATACCCTTTGGCTAATTCATCAATGGCACACACGACTTGTGAATCGATAAAACGGTTGTCAAATACCCAGATCGCGAGGTAGTACTGATCAAAATGCGCATTTATCTGTTTTCCCCAAAGTTCATATATATCCAAAAGTCTTGAAAAGAGCTGTTTTCTATAGTTTAAAGGGTAATTAGCGATTTGAAGCAAGTTTGACCATGGATCTATTTTTGACTTGCAATAGTAGTACCGATGCTTTTTGAGAACTTCCATATCAATCCACCGATGTGCTTCAAACCATTTATCAATGACTTTTTGCCTTCGCTTAAGTCCCCGTATTTTCTTGGATCTCAATAGTTTTCAGTTTTATCAGTTTCAAATTATTCAATGTATATGTTCAAATCACGAATAACAGACTTGATCATGTTCATCTTCGATAGTTTACCCCCAGAAAGCCATTTAATTAACCATTTTTCCTTGAGATGCATGCGTTTAAATATTTCATTTGCTGAACAACCAGTTCTATGAAGAACGTTCACCTGTTTTTGAAAAGACTCCAAGAACTCAAGTTTCCTAATTAACTGCCCTTTACCATTTGTCAACTGTGGATTATGCGAACAAAATAATACATCAAAATCCAACTTTAATACCTTTTGAATGGACCGAATTTGATCAGAAATACGCTCATCTGTCAACATAAAACTGATGCGAGTATTAATGAACAAATCTGAGGAAAAAAGCCACTTCTTTTCGGGCTCGTAAAGACAGACCATATCTTCCGCATGACCGGGAATTGGAATAATTTCAAATCGAAACCGTTTAGTATCAACACTATTATCCTTAGGAATTAATTGATCATCCGCACTACGACTGCCATACATCAGTTTTTGGATAAAACTCAATGAAGGCGGATTCTTCATCAGTTGACAAGTCCTATTAGAAGCAAATACCGGACAATGGTGTTCTCTTCTAAGGTCACTGATATTACCGGTGTGATCTTCATGATGGTGAGTAAGAAATAGTTGATCAATATTTAGCTTTTGAGTGGCGGATAACAACTGTGCTCTTACCTTTCGTTGGCATGTATCGATAAGTAAGCCGTCTACATAGTAAGCATAAACAAACAGGTTAGGTTTTCCAATTGGCGAATAACCAAATTTGAAGCCTATTACTGCGTCATGTTCGAACGTATCTTGTAAAACCAACTCTTTATAAAATTAGAATAATGAGCACTTCATCAGCTCTCCTGTCTCAAGGAGTATAAAGTTACTCTTTCTTCCCTACCCTTAAGGGACACATTTCCAATCTCGTTAAACTCGAAAGCATGATTTTCCAAAGCATGGTTTAGCTGTTCAGTCACCAGCAGATCAACCTGATATGTATTACAGAGTCCTTGTACCCTTGCAGTAGTGTTTAAAACATCTCCAGAGAAAATAATATCCTTTTTGACGGTTCCAATTTCACCTGAAGTTACGTTGCCGAGATGAATACCTGCCTTAAAAGATGGAGCCACGCCATATTTAGCTCTGTAGTCTTCTGCCTTATTTCTCAACGCCGCTCTCATGGCCAAAAAACATTTGATACAATTACCGTTTTGTACACCTTTCTTTCTATCCCAGGTTACTACTACCTCATCCCCTACATATTGATAGATTTGTCCTCCATGGGCTACAATCGGATACGTCAAGTCTGCGTAATAACGTTTTAACATATCAAAGTACTGCATATGCCCTAGCTCTTCTGCAAATGTGGTTGAATCCTTCATATCCAGAAACATAAAGATACGATCCTCCTCTATTGGGTGATGGTACTTGCCCGTGAAAAAGTTGATCAAAACACTTTGACCAATATTATCACTTACCTCCAGGTAAAATAAACATGTACTTATACCCAGAGCCATGTAAAGCTCTATGGACCAAAAAGCGAAACTGAAAAGGAAATTGGTGGTTAGCTTGTTTACCTCTGGGTCCCAAGGACTCTTTTTTAGCTCCAAGGAATGACTTACGACAGAAATCATAAAAATGAGCAAAACCATAAATGCGATGTAAATCAGCGTCTTCAAGAAGATTTTCCTAAAAAAGCTGTCATGCTGAAATCTCTTATTCAAAACAGCTATTTCAAATACACCAATAAACAGTCCTGCTACCAAAGACATCAAAAAAGACGAAATAAGGCCAAAACTATACGGATTGCCAGTAGATGGATAAAAAGCGGCATCTCCAAGGATACCTTTCTCGATTACTGCATAAGTTGTTCCGAATAGTGTTGAAATAATGCCAAAAGGTATCACGCGTGCGATAAACCTTCTAGTTTTTGCCGATATCATTTCTTAATCGATTTAAATAGTACGCGTACATCCCCGCCAAATGTAATAGCAAAACTTAAAACCAAGTAATTGCCTAACAGTCAATCGAGAACAACTGTTGCTTGTATCCAAACCAAATCCAGCATAGGCTAAAGGCGAAGAGGACGAAATAGCATCTACTCCAGTACCCAAACTCATAGAAAAACACATTAATGTGATTAGATTCAAACATTTCGTAGATTTCAAATACTTATTCTAGACGGCAGTATACTTTATAGATCACCGTGATAGACGTGGCACATTGTTTTTGGTTTAAATTATCTACCAAACAAACCAAAATTCAGGTGCCCCTCACGCATTTCTGGTCATACTAACCAAGTTCATACTTGATAGACAGCTAGAAGGCCGTATTGCAGCCACCTTAAAAAGAATCTTATCTCTTTAAGAGTTAATTGAGCAGGAGTTTTATGTTCTAAAGACTCGGCAGTAACCTACTTTTTTGATATTATGTACCCTTTACTTCGTTATTTTATAAGCTACTAGATCACCATTTTCTTCATCTATAATGTAAAGTATCCTTCCTTTAATGGTCATTGGACTTCCTACTTTTTTAATTCCTAGCAAGTCAGCTTTGAACACAGGGTTTATGTCCCAATCAAATTCAATCAGATAATGTTTGATGGGTTCACGATCCAAGATTTCAAAACACTCCGCATAAATAGTTTTCGAGTCAGTAGATTCCATCAAGTTAAAAAACCCAACTTTCCTTTTGGCTTTAGCCGAACATTGAAAGACTTCCTCTTCGATACTGATGGGAAATTGTTGCTCGATTTCATTAGTCATCGTCAAATTCATTTTTTCATCTACAGCGTATACTTGAAGTATTGGAATGAGTGACCCAGCATATAACAGTTTATCGTTTTTTGGTGAATACAATAACCTCCCTTGAAATATGGTTATGTACCTCTTCAGGTTATCCTCACCTCCTTCCATTTGAATGGTAGGAATTTTAATAGAAGGTTCTAATGGATTCCCTTCCCTATCAAAGGTGGCTAACAGCTTTTCCTTGCCAAAGTCAGGTAAAAGCCCTACAAACCCTCGATTATCAACATAACACATCTTATAGGGTCGTCCAGAAAACTGCATTATTTTCCCGGTTAAGGCTATGTCATAATCTTTGTCGATGCTAAAGGAATGATAATTCGTATAGTTGCCATGAAACATCTCCAAATTCCGATTGTGCAGCTGAAAGTAAGCATAATACGGTCTGTATTTATCCTTGGCTTTACCAAAAGGTATTCTCTTGATTATTGGACTTATTGCGTTTTTGTCAACTCTCCAAACCGTATAATAATGACCACTTAAGCCTCTTTCGGTGATGAGCATCCTTTTCTTGTCCATAAAAACCATTTGACTAGGATTTTTTAAGCTATCCGTAAATGGGGTTCTACTGATAAGATCTAGCTCTAAGTCTTCAAATGAGTTTAAAAAAACATCCAGGCCGTTTGGCGCACTGGGATCTTGACTCGTTGCTGAGAAAGAAAGTAAAACAGCTAAAAGTCCGAAAAATGGTCCAAGCTTACCTAAAGAAAAATAGTATGTCATATGTTAAATCAAGGTACTGTTCATGTAAAAACATAATGGTCAATGTAAAATTAGGAAATTCTGAAAGTCACAACGTGACTATCTCCTAGGTTTTTCCTTCTTAAAGTGGCTCAAACCTACTTCTCCTACTAAGGATATGGTATGCGATCAACAAAGAAAAGTCAAACAGCAATTTGTTGTACACCATATTTTCTCATTTTATCATCCACATGAGTCCAAGTCCAATTATTAACAAGGGGAAAAGAAATATTACTTGACTCACCAATCCCCAAAACACAAACTGAATCCATTGAAAAGTTCCCATTTCCGTGATTTTTTCCATTTTGGTAATATTCCTCAGTTCCTCAAATTCCATTTTCAAAAAATCTGACTTACTGATTTTCAAATCAATAATTCCAATATCATTCAGCCCTTTTTTAAACCCATTAAAAACAGATCTAGGGTAAATCCATAGGCTATATCCCATTGCCCATAGACTCAAAAGGCCTAATCGAAAATGCTTCCACATACCTGTTGAAATTTCCCAACCCGAAATAAATCCCTCTCCTTTCCAAGAGGTATCACAATTATTCAAAATATGTTGAATGTCGTGAATATGTAAAGCTTCTCTTCTAAATTTTGGATTTGGTAGGTTTAGGTTTAGCCCGAAGACCTTAAATTCAAAGGTTTCATTATCAATTCCTCCATCTTTAGGAATTCCATTTTTGATATAGAATTCATCTAATAATTTTTCTAATGTCATTTTAGGTTTTGGCACATCGTAAGGCGATTGATAAGTAGTTTGTTTCTGTACGAATATAGTGATTCCACGCCGGATCAAATCATGGACAGAATTTAGCACGGAGCACTACTCATACATTTTTACCGCGGCCGCGGACTATGTGTCTCAGACCGATTTACATTGAAGCCAATCTCAGAATCTAAAAGGTATTTAGTATCACTTTTTCAAAGCAGTTACCTCGATTTCAATTTTCATTCGTTCGTCAGCAAGATTTGCTGAAAACATGGTGGCCGCAGGTCTGATTTCCCCAAAATATCTCTTTAAAACCGGCCAACACTTTTCAAACTCCGAAACAATTGGTAAGATATAGGTAACTCTAACCACATCTGCTATTTTGGAGTCAACTTGTTCTAAGGTTACAAGTATGTTTTTCATGCATTGTTCCACTTGGGAAATAATATCATCAGCAGTTGTCATGGTTTCATAATTGAACCCAGTAGTTCCTGAAATAAAAACCCAGTTTCCTGCAATAACTGCTCGAGAGTACCCAATTTCTTTTTCAAAAGAT
>CAYMST010000275.1:0-6190 GCA_964393115.1 uncultured Roseivirgaceae bacterium
GCATTCCCATTTTTCCACCTGCACCCACTAGTGTTACCTTAGTCATAATCGGTGTAATTGAATTGTTTTAGTTAATCGCTTTTTCATAACTGCGAATTTTGTTCTCCAGATCTTCCATAGGTTTACCTTCTACCATTTGGAAGCTCATGGATAAGGTCTTTACCTCATTTGGCTTAATTGTATTTTGATACATGACCGTCGGGTCAACATTGTCGTCATGATCCAGGCTACTTGAGCCAATTTCGATTCCTTGGCCATCCCAATTTTTCTTAAATATTGGAGTTCCATCGGAGTAAGTGAATTCTTTTGAGTTTGCCCCACCGTTACAAAACCAGGTTTGGAAATAAGGAGAAGCAGGTAGTGATATTTTAATTCCCCATCCAGATAGATGCTTCAGAAGGCTTGTTGTAATGCCATTCTCCGCTAGTAAACCCTGGTGTATAATCCCAATTTCTGTTCTTATAGAATCTACAGTAGCGGGTTGCCAGGTGCTGATGTCATCAGGCAATACTCCTCCGCCCCGTACGATTGCTGAATCACTAGGGATGAGAAGCTCCGAACCAGGAGTAGGGTTGAAGGTGATATGATATCCCCAGTCTGGTGTTAGTTCTTCTTCTGTAAGGTTAAGGATGTCTACATCAGTGTCTATTTGAGAACCGGTTTTGTAAATAGTGATATGCTGGGTGATTTTATAAAGTGCTTTTCCTGCCTCGTACCATTCTTGGGACTGACCCTCTAGCGAGCGGTAAATAAAGCTCCCGGAAACCTGCAAGGAGTTTTCAGAGACCGTCAGTTCCACTGATTTTACTGGTATATTAGAGGTTTCACCATGTAGCGGTTGGAGCTTACCTTCTTTTTGAATCGGCATGCCCCAGTTTTTCATTCCATAAAACTCTATTCCACCCATAAAGGTCTCCAGATACGCAAACCCAGGGCTAGGCGTACCTTGGATCAGCACACTTTCGTTATTTAAGTCAATCTTACTGGGGTTAGGTAAGCCGATGGGTGGTTTCCAGAAAAAAGGCTTTTGCAAATAATTTGCTTCACCAATAGATAGCCCTTTAGAAGGTAATATCTCAACCTCTAAGTCGCCATTGCTGATGACAATTCTGTTGACGCCTTCAAAATCTTGTTCTTTATGGATAAGGCGAAATCGAAAGCCGTCTTTGGACCAGTCGTTTGATTCGTTATTGTTGATGTGGACACAATCAAAAATCATATTGTCGTTATTGTTTTGTGAGGAACAAGCCATGACAAGCATTACAGCAAACAGGAGCAATGAATGTACTGATCTCGTCATTTCTTAATAATGGTTTTAAGGTTTCGGGAGCTGGTTAATGCCCACTGATGTTCTTTTTCTATAGTGTCTTCAATATTACTCTCTGGTGGTGTCCATAGCTCGAGTGTTGCCGACTGACAGCGATCAGTAAGTTGGTCAAGCATCCAGGTAAGTGGTAACTGCCCTTCACCAAGCGGACGGCCTTCGATAGTAAACCCCATCATATGGCTGTGACGCGAAACCAGAAATTCTTTCACATGTAGATTGACGGTGTAGGGAGCAAGCCTAGTGGTGACCGTTTCTATCCCCTCTCCCGCTCCCATGGAGTTAACAGAATCCAAGCATATCCCGACCATGTCAGAACCACATTTTTGTATGATCTCCTCAAATTCCGTTGCTTTTAAGCGATCATGGTTTTCCAGTGCCAGAATGATGTTCTTTTCTTTTAACTGTGCTTCTGCTTCTTTAATGATCGAAACCACCTTTTCCACTTTAGGCTTGAAATCCTTTCCGTCGATGACGAACCTGAGAAAGGGAGATCTTAAGAATGCAGCAATTTCAATGTATTCTTCTAAGTGCTCTGGAGTCATATTACGCGCGCCTACTTCCAAGCCAATGTTAAGTTGTGAAGCCATGGCCAGTAACGACTGCAAACGCTCTTCACCAATGGCATTCAGGGGAAGATTGTCCGCTATTTGTAACCGGTCCATTCCGAGTTGACTGGCGGTGCTCAATAGTTCGAGTTCGAGCATCCTTACCGAAGGAAGGTGCCCGGGTACTCCTACGGACCAGGTATACGTGTACGAACTAATCCCAAGCTTCATAGAGGTGCTTGACCCTTTTTTTACTTCATTAATATCGGTATGTTTTGAGTCTTTCATCTTTTCTTAAGCGTTTGACCATGTAATGAGTACCAGTCCGATTAGATATAGTCCAAACATGGTCACTAAGAGTCCGCTGGTTCCCTTAGGCGCATTTTTAAATTCTTTCCAGACGAATACGCCCCATAAGATGGCTACCACAGGAGCAGCATTACTTAAAGCGTATGAGATAGCCGGACTTGCAGCTCCTGCGGCCATAAAGCTCAATACAGTACCCATACACCATATGATACCTCCAAGTATCCCCGCAAAATGTGTTTTTGAGGATCCCGAGGTGAATTCCTTAAACGAACCGGGAGTCCCGATTTTTAAAGGTTTCATGAGAAACAAGTAGAATAGTGTGGTGCATAAAACAACACCTACCGCAAAGAATACGATCGCTGTATACGGCGTTAGCGATCCAGTACCGCCGTCAACAAAAGATCCATCAAGTGACTTGACGACAAACCCATAGAAGAAGGCAATGAACAGACCTGCGACTACAGAAAGTACAATTCCGCGTGTGGAGGTCTTTTGACTGCCAGTGGCCAGGTTACTGTAGGATTTTCCACTCAAGACAATGGCTATAATGATAATGATGATACCTATCCATAATAAGGAAGGGTTATTGGTGGGGCTTTTGCCAGCAAGCATGACCACCACATAGTTAACGATAATCCCAAGTACCCAAGCGATACCTCCGCCAATAGGAAAAGCTACCGACATGCCTGCTTCAGCGATGGCGGCTACCATAAATAGATTGCCAGCATTCCAAAGAGCACCTCCGATGATGGCGTACATCATGCTCTGTCCATCGGCCTGTGCAATGTCTTCTAGGAAGGTTCTTCCTCCAGCTCCCAGGCTTCCGACCGTAAATGCGGACAACAACGATAACACCACTATGCCGATGACTTTGTCCCAATAAAATAATTCAAAACGCCAGTTCTTCTCGGTGAGTTTTTGTGTGTTTGGCCAGGAACCCCAGCATATCATTGCTAAAATGGTAACGAACACCGCTAAACCATACTCCGTAATTACGATCATTTCAACTGTTATTATCTGTTATTATACAATGATAATAATTATTAATAATAGTTAATAACAGTTGTGTGTGTTATTTTTGTGTCAGCTTGGAAAGACACAATTTTTGAAAGGCTTATGGAGAAAGATTTTAGTTTTAGTAGTACTAGCGAGCCGCTTTATTTACAGCTCTTTGATCAAGTGGTGTCAAAGATTGAGGAGGGTGAACTTCGGAAGGGAGATAAGTTGCCTAGTGTCAATGATTTATATCAAAAACTAGAGGTCTCCAGAGTGACGATTGTAAATGCATATGATCGCTTAAAGAACAGTGGAGTCATAGAGTCCAGGCCTGGTAAGGGATACTATGTCATTCGAGAGGAAGGGCTTCGACAGAAACGTGTGTTCTTGCTTTTTGATGCGATGAACAGCTATAAAGAGATTCTCTATCGGTCTTTTGTTGATGCATTAGGTCCCAATTATGCGGTGGAGATTTTTTTCCATTATTATAACATGCACCAATTTGAGCGGTTAATTAATAATCACTTAGGAGCCTATGATCACTATGTCATCTTGCCACATTTTAATGTAGACACCTCAGAAGTACTTGGGGTAATTCCTTCGTCCAAACTAATACTGATGGATAAAGATGTCCCGGAGCTAAAGGCGGTATGCGCGCGTGTCTTTCAAAACTTTCATTCGGATGTTTTTAAGGAGCTTTCTAGAGCTACGGACCTGTTGAGAAAGTACAAGCAAATTAACCTCATCCTTCAAAAACGTTTTCAATTTATTCCACAGGGTATCATTACCGGTTTTGAAAAGTTTTGCCAAGTGAACAACCTGAGATACCAATTGGTAGAGGACTTGCGTATGGACGACATAGTAGTTGGAGAAGCGTACTTTGTGATTTCGGACAAAGACTTGGTGAAGGTCTTTCAATATTGTACCGAAGGAGATTATGCTCTAGGTCAAGATATTGGGCTGCTAAGCTATGACGATACTCCATTGAAAACGGTATTGGGTGGTGGTGTTACCGTGTTATCTACCGACTTTGAGCATATGGGGAAAACAGCGGCTCAGATGATAAAGGATGGACAAAAGACTGTGGTGGATAACCCTGCACAGTTGATAGTGAGGAGGACTCTCTAGTCTAAACGTGCCTACTTATATGATTAATGGCTTTCGTTTTTTAGTCATTATCTAAGGAAGATCTTATTGTGCTAAGGTTGTGTGACTTCGGTAAGTGGCTAGTTATCATCGATAAACAACGGGGTTTCTAAGTTTGATTTCCGGTATCTGTGCGCTAATTTTGTAATATTATCTTTGAATGGCATTGCTATTAGTAAACTTTGATGAAGTACTATTTGCCTTTCATTGGATGTTCTGAAATCAAGATCTGAAAATTATTAAGTTGTGGTTTGGCTCCTATTTATGACTTTCGTTACGCACAAGAATAACGAGGACTGTTAACCGTAAATTGGCCAGACAAACCTTTGAATGATTATGAATCTACTTAGAAAACACACCAAAGTTGTTGCTGCTTTTTTATTGGTTAATGCCTTGTATTACACATTCGGGTCAGCAGCTGCATATGCACTGACTAGTGGACCAACGGCACCGGAAATATCAAGTTTTGAACCGGTGGATGCTACCGATATGGTGAATTTGGCCACAGGTGACTTTTCATATTCCATGCCATTAATAGAGATCCCTGGACCAGCTGGCAATTATCCAATAGCCTTATCGTACCATCCAGGTATTTCACCTATGGAAGAAGCTTCGTGGGTTGGATTAGGTTGGTCGTTGAACCCAGGGTCTATTTCACGTGGTATCAATGGGTTTCCTGATGACGATTACGGCAATGTTACCGTTTCTAGAGAGTTTTGGGAAGGAGGTTCAACTACAGTAGCCAAGTTTGGATTAACAATAGGAGGGGCAGGAAGTTCTTTCAGTGTAGGTGCATCTTATGCATGGGACACTTATCGTGGAAGCGCCTGGGGATACTATGCTGGTATACATCAGGGTTTGGGTCTAGGAAAAATGGTACAGTTGGGTACGGGCATAAATTATGACCATAAGCGAATTACGGGAGGTGGTAATATTACTATGTCTGCAGGACTTACTCTCGGTTGGGAAAACGAGAATTCTTCTTTTTCATCGGGATTAAAAGCCAGTGCGAGTGTGTCAATCTCTGGTAGAGGTGTTAATTCAAGTGCTGGAGTTACGGCCAATGTTGCTTATAAGGGTTCTTCAGCGAGTGTGAATTCTGCTGGAAGCTTTAGTCTGCAGCATCATGGTGCCTCTGCCAGTATGAATACCCAAGGAGATTTTGTGGTAGGGCTCGGTATACACGGTGCTAGTATCTCTATGTCGGGAGATGGGAGTGTAGCTGTTGGCTATGGTCCGGTTAATATATCTGTTAGCCAACATAACTCTGGTAAGGTTAGCACTTTTGCCATTGGAACAGGTAGTATATCAATTCCTCTGGTTCCAGGGGTTTTGGCGATAGACTTTGATGTACAACACCAAGAGTATTGGATAGATAATGCACAAGATGATTATGTCTATGGTGCGCTATATGGTTCTGATCTAGGGGATACTGAAGTTGATGAGCAAAGTGACTTTGATCATAAGGTTTTTGACACTTATGATGTGTTTGATGGTACTCAATCTTCTGACGAGAATTTCTACTATCCATCAAATGGGTTAGGTAATGAAACAATGTTAGGTGGGACGTTGGCTAGTTATGATTTTTACAACGTTTCTGGACAAGGAATAGGGGGAGCGATTCGACCTTTTAAATTGTTTAACACACTTTACAGACAAAATAATATCGATAAAGGCCAAGATTCAGAAGACCCTTCGGATGATATCTTACGTAGGGCCCAGCATGTTGGATTGTCTAGGGATCGAAAAGAAGCCGAATTCCTGTTTGAAGGAGATGCTTCAAATAGGTTTTTATATGATATTAATGAAAATGTTAATATTTCTCATAATCAAGGAAACCCATCAGCATATGCTTCCTATAATTATG
>CAYMST010000276.1:0-6173 GCA_964393115.1 uncultured Roseivirgaceae bacterium
ATATGTAATATGTTAATAACTTGCTTTTTGTTTCTTGTTTTTGGTTGGTGAGAAGAACTAGCTCTAGTAGATAGAACAATAACAATCCATACAATGCCAATATGGCAAAATCAATTGCAGTTAAATATTTCACTCGTAAAGTATAGTGCAATACGATTTGGAGGCATACAGTACCTAATAAAGAAAGTAAAATAATAAAAGAACGCAACATGATTCTCTTTTCCTGAAAATACAACTGGACATAGAGAAAGACAAAGAAAACTATTAGTGGTAAAAATATAGTATATCCTGCGTAAGAATTTTTTTTATCGATCTCAACCAAGGTATTAAATCTAGAATGAGAAAATTTATATGGATTTAAAAGATTTTCCGCATCTGCTGATTTAGGTGCTTTTATCAAAAAATCTGTAAAGCTATTGCTAGCTTTTAGTATAAATTGTGAATTTGAACTCAGGATAGATGTATCTTTTTCTTTCCTTTGTCCTTTTGGAATAAGAGCAGAAACATCTTTTGCATAAATTATTTTGTCTTTCTTCAATTTTTTATGGTAAAAACGAAGTGGTAGGATTTGCCTATCAAAAGGGTATTTTTTAAAGTCAAACCCAGCTCTAAAACTGTTTTGCACATGGTATGTCTTGGTATAGACCCCGTCCTCTAAACTATCTACAATTCTATTGTCTTTATGCAAGCGAAAGGGTAAAATTGAGTTATCAAAAACAATATTGCTATCGTCTAACTCTTTTTTATATCGGAACCATATATAAAAATCTGCGGTGAAATCAAAGTTTTGGTAATTGATATAACTGATTTGGTTTACATCAATTCCAGTAAATACAACTTGCACTTCAGTCATTATTTTTCCATCAATATCGAGCAATTCGCCATTCAATGTTTTTTCAAAGGTATCATCAGAAGTTTCCGTTAAGTCTATCAATTGGTATTGGTAATAGGCCGGAATGAGCTTAGTCTTGTTGTAAGCACCAATCGCCAAAGGACCATTCGCATCTCCATAAGAGTCAAAATAAATTCTTTTGGTTACACCATCTATTCCCTGTTCGTAATTATCAAGATTCTCTAAGGCTTTTTTGATCAACAATCTGGTTTGCTTTGTACGAGTAACATTCTCTATCTCAGCATTCTTTAATGCTTGGATTGCAACTAGAGCTGCGTCATAATAGCTAGCAGCATATGAATTTGGCTTAGTATCATATTTCTCTTCATACTTTTTTATAAAGTCTTTAGCCTTTTGGTTAGCCACTTCTGCGAGAAAAGGAGTTACTGCATAAACACCATTTGAGTAATACCCTGGTATCGCTTTCTCTTTAGGTAGCTCTTGCAATGTCTGCAACGATTTTCCTGACAATTCAGTACTGGCAAATACAGGATATTCTTTTTCAGAATCCTTTAGATATTTTAAAACCTTAACACTTTCACTACCTAACATCCCCAGAAATACCATCCCTGGCTCTTTAGTAGAAAGTAGTTGGCTGACTACCTTTTGGATCTTAGCATCCAGTTTCGAATCGTTGGTATCACTTTTCAAATTCTCAGAATCAAAAGACCACTTGCCTACAATTTCAACCCCTAAATTCTTAGCTTGGTTTTCAAAGTTCTGGGATAGGTTAGAGCCTACAGAGTTTTTATCAAAAACAATACTTGCTTTCTTAGTCTTTAAGTTCTTAGCCATAAAGTTGGCAATATACCTTCCCATAAAAGCTGTATTCGAACTCACTCGAAAAAACCATTCATTATTCTTAGTAACCGCTACTGAATTGGCAGAAGCTGTGATGGCAGCAATGCCTTTCTTTTTGTAGATACGACCAGCCGCAATAGAAGTAGAACTTAAGTTGTTACCAAGGATCAAATGGATTTTTTTATCGTTAGCAATTTTCTCAGCAACTTGTATCGCAACCCTCCGATCGTCATTATCATCGAATGCCACTAACTTTACCTGGCGGCCATCAATACCACCCTGTTCATTGACTTCATCAATGCAAAGCCTAACACCATCCCATATCGCTTTGCCCCTATTATCAAAACCATTGATAGGCCCGACTACTGCTATCGTAATCTCTCCACGGTCAAAGGCTTGCTTTCTCACAAACCAAAACAAAGCGATTGCTATCACCATAAAAATAACAACCAAGATACTGATGATATAACTTCTTTTCATATTCCTTCTCTGTAAAGATACCCCTATTTCGATAGGCTCCAAGAACGAATCTGTTGCCCGCCTATCGCCTGGTGGTTCCAACCAGAAACCCGAGGACTCACCAAATAATGAGCATAGCCATTATAAATAGCGGCTCCCAAGCATAATTCACTGGTAATGAGCTTTTCGGCATTTTGGTAAAGCGATGACCTCTGTTCTATTCCAAATGTTTCTTCTGCACTGGAAAACAATTCTTCTAACTGTGACTTTTCTGCATTCGCTAGGTAGACAGACTCGTTCGGATTGAAAAACTCCCTAACAAAATAACCAGGACCAAAAAAGTTGGCTTTCTTGTGTACAAGAACAAGATGGGAATTTACTTGCTGTTTTGGATTTTTATTATAAACTAAATTGATACTGATATTTAAGATACGCTTTAATGATTTTTTAATAGCAATAGCGACTTTCTTATCCTTCTTCCTACTATACCCTAAACGAATACTCGGAAAACCAATTCCCTTGCCATAGCCACCTTGCTCTAATAATTTGGTCGCAACAAAAGGGTCATAGTCAATCCCAAAGTTATTCGTTTTCGTACTACTTTTCACCAATAGTTCTGGAGAAAAAAGTTTAGAGGCTTTTTGTTCGCCTTCCACTACTAATTTGGTAATCAATACACGATTGATAGCAGTACTAATCGCTTTTCTAACTTCAATAGTATCAAACGGAGCCAGTTTTGTATTGTAAACTAAACCATAGGTAGATAGGTCTGATTGTGCCTGGTAAAGGCCAAATAGCTTCTTATCTGCTTTGATAAGGCGCATCAGTTTCGAAGAAATCGGGAAAAAATTGCCACCAAAAATATCCAATTGCTTATTCTTAAACATCGCTAAACCAGCAACATCATCATTGATAACCAAGTAGCGAACTTCGCGGATACGTGTCTGTTTCGCTTCATAGTATTTTTCATTCGTATTGAGAACCAAAGCTAAACCCTTTTCCCATAATACAGGATAATAGGAAGCATTGGTTTGGATATTCGCTAGCTCTGTCCATTTTTTGGGAAACTTCGTTACCACCTTCTCTGGCAATGGTTTGTAAACTCCCGTACTCACCAAAGCAGGAAAATCTATCATTTTCTCAGCCAAAGTAAATTGAATGGTAGATTCATCTAATGCTTCCACTCCCACCTTTTCCGTGTCTCGCAACCTACCATTGAAGGCTTTGCGTGCATTTTTGAGGACAAATAGAAACTCGACATCAGGAACCTGCAAACTGGGGTCTAGGTTACGGTTAATAGCAAACTCAATATCACTCGCCTTTACACTTTCTCCATTGCTCCACTTCGCATCCTTGCGTAATTTGAAAGTATAGGTTTTGCCATCTTCTGCCACACTCCAGCCAGTAGATAACTCTGGTACCACAGAATAATTATTAGGATTGGTATCAGTCAAACCTAAAAATAGCTGTTCATTGATTTCCGCAGACATGCCATTGGTAACAAAGGCAGGGTCCAAAGAGATCTCATCACTTTTAACAGCGATCCTCACGATTCCACTTGCTGCTGTGGTATCAAATGGATTGATTGCATTCTTTCTTAGGTCTGACTCTAAAAAACGGAATTTATCACCATCGATAACTTTAAAATAGATAGGTTTAGCAGCAATGCCACCTAAGGTCTGGAAGGAATACACACCAGTGGCACCTTCCCAGTTTTGTAGGAAGCCAATTGTTTTGCCCAAGACAATGGGCACATAGGAACGACTTTTCTTGATCGCAATCGCCAATAAATTGACAGCATCATAACCTTGGGCAGCAGCAGTATCCGGAGGCAGTTCGTATTCTTCGATAAATTTCTTCATAAAACGTCTGGTGGCAGGATCAGATAGCTCGGGATTAAAAGGAGTCGGAACAATGATTTCTTCCGGTTTTTCACCAATATACTTCCACAATTTGTCTGTATCTAAGAAAGGACTGGTTACAACAGGAACATGCACGCCAATATTACGCAGTTGTTTGATAAAGTCTGCCGCAGAGGGAAGTTGCCCACTTAAAAAAATGGCATCGAACTTCTCTCCTTCTAAAATCTCAGTTATCATATTGCGGTAATCCTTTTCCCAGCTCGAATAGGATTTCACAGATATGATATTCACACCAGAATCAGTGGCATACTTCTGGAACAACTCAGCATAGCGTTTGGTTATATACTCTCTGTCATAGACTACTACCATGTTGTGGTATTTATTTCTAACTGCAAAATTTGCTGATTCTTTGGCAAATTCCTTATCCGATGGATAATTGCGGAAGGTAAAGTTATTTTCCGATTTGATAAGTTCGCTCTGCATAGCACTAGGAGAGATGAAAAGCATACCACTGGCTTCGTAGATGATAGAACTGGCCACAGCTACACTCGAATACTGGTGCCCGATAATGGCAATGGTCTCATGTTCTGAGGATAAATCCCTGGCAATTTCCCTGCCTTCTTCTACCGAACCCTTATCGTCTAAATAGGAAACATGAATCTTTTTGGGCAGCAATTGGTTGTCATTGATTTCTTTGACTGCCAACTTGACTCCTTGTAGAAATTGTCCTTGGAAATTAGATGAGTCGACAACGGCAATATGTAGCTCTGCTTCTCCTGAGGCAGCTAACTCAGCTCGCTTTTTGGCTGAGGAGGAGTAAGAATCACAACCAGAGAATAGAAGAATGTATACTGTATAGACAAAAAAGAATAGTTGGTGTTTCATGGCATTATTTCTCAGAATTCAAAATGATGGGTAAGCCATCTTTGCCACCGCCGATGACTATAACCTTAGCATTCTGCGAAGTCGAAATGTCTTTGGTTGCTTTGATACCCTCCCATTTGAGAATTTCACCTTTGGGGATAGCAGAAGATATGATCTTGAGGCGATCGCGGATTCCCTCTCCTTCGATACGTTTGCGTTCCGCTTCTTTTCGTTCTCGTAAAATTTTAAACTCATGTGCTTCTACCAATTGTTTTTGCTTGAGCTTAAATTTTATCGCCTCTTCAATACTTGCAGGTAGCGAGATGCGTCTGATGAGAACATCATCGATATTGATATACCTTTGGGCAACTTGTTCTATGGCATTGTTGATAGCTTCGACGATGACTTCTCTACCTGTGGTGTATATTTGTTCTGCTTCTAAGGTTCCTATGATTTCACGGAGAACCGCTTCAATTTCAGGGATGATGACAACATTCGCATAATCAGGACCTATCTTTTGGTGTAACAAGCCAAGAATGCTCTGTTGCGGGGCATAGCGGATAGATACTGATAGGCTTACTTTCAGACCTTTTTTGGTCAACACATCTAATTCACGCGAGGCCTCTTGGATACGAACATTGTAAATATACAATTTATCGAGTGGAGATATGAAGTGGATGCCTTCCGAGTAAACTTTACCGATTTGTGTCCCTGAAAAAAGACTCCAACGAATCGCTGCTTCACCCGGAAGGATGATATATACGATTCTTTTAATAAATACAAAACCAAGTACCAATGCAAAAACAAGTACGATAGAAAGATAGGTCAAATTACGCCTAGCCTTTATCTGTAGCTTTTTGAGAATTTGTTTGAGAGACGCAGTTTTGCTCGCTTTTACATCTGACACTAGTATATTCCTTTTTCCCTTCTTACAGGGAACTTAGCGTGACCTCGGACGCGATGCTTCCCAAAGCAGAAAACTAAGAAGGGGGGAAAATAGAGCTGAAAAAAATAGGTAGCCCCAAAAACCCATCCTGCTACTTCTTCCCAAGAGAGCAACTACCACACACATACCATAGTAGAAGGCTTGGATTTGGAAGGGGGCAGAAGAGATTACGAATAGAGGTAATAAATGCAATGTAGTCTTCTCCTATTGGCTATTTGTCTTTTCTTTTTGCCTTTGTATAGGAAAGAGATATTTGAATTAGGTTTTCCGTGCTTTTACTGTTATTATGGGATATGCTTGGCAATAATATGAGAGTAGTATCTTTTAGAATGAGTATTTTTTTGACATA
>CAYMST010000277.1:0-3072 GCA_964393115.1 uncultured Roseivirgaceae bacterium
AGAAATATAAGATAAAAAAGCAGCACCGAAGTGCTGCTTATAATGTGAAAATTCAGTTACGGTCTTGATACCGTCACTTGTACTGAATCAATAGTTTGACCAATGTTTCCTTTGCCAACTCCAGAACGAGTACCTATAGCTACTACTGTCCATGTACCAACAGCGTTGTATCTCATTGGAATTTCAGTGTTAGGATTAATCGTAGCACCAAAATGTGTAGAGTCACTATATACCAATGCAGGTCTTAACGTATTTTGTCCTTCATTAATTCTAGTTGGACGACCGTGCCAAAGAACATATTTAGCGTCCTCAGGACCAACAACTTTTATTTGGATTACGTCACCAGAATCAATTTCGGTTTCGCTAAGAACAACACTTATATCCGGTGCACTTACATCTTCATCTCCATCACATGACCAAATAGAGACTGTTAATAGTGCAATTAATGCAAGTTTAAATAATGCTTTCATTTAGTTTTTTCTTAGGTTTATTAGAACCCTGGGTTCTGCGCTAAATTCTCATTCAAATCTATTTCTCGTTGTGGTATAGGTAACAGCTCATTTTTACCCGCTACGAAACCTGGCATTTCAGTTCCTTCATCCCATCTAAGTAGGTCAAAGTAACGCACGAATTCAAAAGTCAACTCTAATCTTCTCTCAGTTTTAATTGTCTCTCTAAATTCATCTCTGCTTCCAGCAGCAACTGTTACATCCGTAGCATTAGCACGATTTCTTAACTTCACAATTAAGTCTGTCAATGCCGCTGATGGACCATTCACTTCATTTTCTGCTTCGGCATACATAAGCATAACATCCGAATATCTTAGTAAACGCATGTTATTACCTGATCGAAGAATTGTACCAAACGGAATAGTATTTAATGTCCATTTTTTAACACCTGTATTACCCCTTGCACCTGAAGTTCCAACCACATCGGTTATACGGCTATTTATGTTACCTGCATTAAACGCCTGTCCATAAAAATCGTCACCATAACGTAAGATAGTTCCTTCATGCCTGTCTCCAGCCTTATCATCGTTTGCTACAAAGAAAGCATTTACCTCATCCGAAGGGTAAGCATTTGCAAATTGAGCACCGATAGGTGAAAACTCAGTAGCCGCATAATTAGTTTCAGGCTCACTTCCATTGTCATCTGCAGCCCAGATATTACCTGCACCGAAATACGCAAATTGTACTTCAAATAAGCTCTCATCATTATTATCAAAAGCTTCTAAGAAGTTTTCCTCGAAATTTGTCATTAATGAATACGTACCATAGGCTTCATCTCCACCCTCAGCAGTTGCTAAAAGCTTTTTGAATTCTGCAGCTGCGGCAGCGTAATCTTTTTGATACAAATGAGCTTTTCCTAAATATCCTTGTGCAGCACCAGCAGTTGCACGTCCGACATTTTCGCTAGAATACTCACCTTTCTTTGGTAGGTTATCTCTAGCGAATGTTAAATCAGCTTCAATGAAATCCCATATTTGATCAGCTGATGTTCTTGACGGCTTAAAATTATCAGCATCTAGACCTGAAATAGCTGTCTCTAACAAAGGCACATCACCATATAAGGATACCAAATGAAAATAATATAGACCTCTTAAGAATCTTACTTCAGCGATAGAACGATCCAAAATAGGTTTAAGATCTTCATTCTCGCTGAAAGCAGGAATTTCAGGACCTCTTTCCAATACGATGTTACACCGCGCAACTCCTCTAAAGGCATCTTGCCATACACTACCAATGATATCATCTTCATTGGATGTAAATTGGAAACCATTCAATCCTGCAAATTGGAAACCACCTGCAGTTATTTGAAAATCTCCATTCAGATATTCAATTGCTGGTAGTTGTCTTTTGTACATTCCTCTGTTGGAAAGACCGGTATAAGCAGCGATAACTGCTAAGTTAAGGTCTTCAACTTTTTGGAAAAAATTCGCGCCTCCAATGTTATCCGGATCAGTTACCTGAACGAATTCTTCATTGTCACAAGAGATACTGGAGAATATCAAAACAGCAAGCATTGATATCGCCAAGAAACGACTTTTATTCATTTTATTAATCTTTTAATGTTTTGATTAGAATTCAATTTGTAATCCACCTAGGAATGTTCTAGCCATTGGATAAGTAACTCTATCCAATCCACCTCTACCTACTTCAGGATCGTAACCGAAGTCATCATATCCAGCAAAAGTCAATAAGTTTTGACCACTAGTATATATTCTCAACTTAGTTAAGCCTAGCTTAGAGATTGTAGCACTTGGAAGACTGTAACCTAACGTTACATTCTTAATTCTTAGGTAAGATCCATCATGTACAAAACGATCAGAGAATCTGATGTTTCTTTGATTGTTTGCAGCCCCATTAACGATTCTTGGGAAGTCATTTGATGGGTTTTCTGGAGTCCATGCATTTAAAGCACGAGTACTATAGTTGTAGTCTTTCCAAAAGCCATCGGTGTAGAACTGAGTAAAGCTAGCAATTTCGTTTCCACTAACTCCTTGAGCTAAAATAGACAAATCTACTCCCTTATAAGCCAAATTGATATTAAACCCAAAAGTTATATTCGGTATTGGAGAACCCAAAAATGTTACATCTTCTCCAGTAATATGACGGCTACCATCAATGTCAACATATTTCTGATCTCCAGGAACGTTATTTCCATCTGAAGGATTGCTATCTATATCCGCTTGTGATTGAAAAATTCCGTCAGTTTGAAAACCCCAGAAACTTCCTAAATCTTGACCTTCAGCGTTGTTGACGATCAATGTACCAAATGTATTGTTCGCATTCTGAGTTAAAACATTGCTAATGTTACCACCCAGAGACTCCAACTCGTTGTCCAAGAAAGTTACGTTAGCTCCTAGATTTACATTTAAGTCACCAAAGTCATTATTATAGTTAACAGCTAATTCAACACCTTCATTTCGAATAGTTCCGTCTACATTTCCAAATGCCGTATTAAACCCTGAGGTCTGAGGAATCGGAGTATTCAACAAGAAATCTGTTGTTGTCTTGTAGAAATAGTCAGCCGTTACATTCAATCTACTTTCGAATAAGCCTAAATCGACAC
>CAYMST010000277.1:3082-6169 GCA_964393115.1 uncultured Roseivirgaceae bacterium
ATATCGATTTGTTGGTTATCCTCCCAAGATAATGAGTTGTTAGGTAATCTTCTTAGGTAAACACCACTTGCCAATGCAGCAGGATCCCCTAAAATATAATTTACATTTGGATTGAAAGAAGCATCAGCTTGATAGTTCGCTATATTATCGTTACCGTTAAGTCCCCAACTCGCTCTCAATTTCAACTCTGAAATGAAGTCCGCGTTTTGCAAGAACGATTCCTCTTTCATTCTCCAACCCGCCGATAGTGAAGGGAATATGGCATTTGATACCTCAGAACCAAATTTCGAAGATCTGTCTTCTCTTAAACTAGCCGTAAATAAATATCTGTCATTGTAAGCATATTCTAATCTACCGAAAACAGACGTTCTTCTTACAATACCGTAAGATCCACCAATAACATTTTGAGTTGGGTCACCAGCACGGAAAGACTCAAGAAGATCCAACTGACCTTCGAAAACACCGTAAGAAACGTTACGCGCATCTTCCCATTGTCTTGAAGCTCCAACTAAAATTTTTGCCTTATGTGCACCGTTTTCATAATCATACGATACATAAGTTTCACTCAATAAGTTAGCATTGTTAGACTGCCATTCTTCTAAAGCTGGGGCAGTTTCCCAACCTGGTATTGGAAACGTAAAAATTGAATCCGCTCCTTCTCTTTTTCCACCTGGATTATAGTATCTAGTTCTAGTGTTAATCACGTCAACACTTACTTGAGTATTGATATTTAAATTATCAATTGGTTCAAAATTCAGATAAAGATTACTCAAGAATCTGTTTCTTACCCTACTCGCACTAGCAATTTCTTGAACAGCAACTGGATTAACCCATGGCTCACCGCCAGTTGATTGCCATCCATAACCTAAATAACCATCTGCATCTCTTGGAGTGATAATTGGGGAACCTGCCAAAGCATGCTCTAACAAAGAACTACCACCAGTGTTTGAAGCCTCATCTTGAGATTCTGTTCTTGAGAAAGTCGATGAGTTTCCAAATTTGAATCTGTTTTTTGTGAAGTCGGTATTAAATCGCGCTGTGTATCGCTCTAAACCTGTTCCTATTACAATACCTTCCTGATTGAAGTATGACAACGACGAGAATACTTGTGCTGATTCATTACCCGCACTCACAGAAAAGTTGTAGTTTTCAATTCTAGCAGCTCTAAAAAGCTCATCTTGCCAGTCAGTACTTGGAAGACCTGTTTTAGATCTAATTGTATCCACGCCACTTGCGTTAGTCACACTATCAACTAGAGCTTGAAGTGGAGATAATCCTCCATTTACTCTACTCAACGAGTTCAGTCGAGCGTAATCATCGCCTCCTACAAGGTCCAATGTATTTCTTACATTCTGTACACCCACATATGACTCAAATGAAAACTTAGGCTCACCCTTACTACCTCTTTTAGTAGTAATGATTATAACACCATTTGCACCTCGAGATCCATAAATTGCTGCAGCTGCTGCATCCTTAAGTACCGAAAACGACTCAATATCCGAAGGATTTAGCGTTGAAAGAATGTTGGTAGTATTGCTAACAGGTGTTCTAGCACCACCACCACCACCAGCACCGCCAGAGATGACTCCGTCAATAATGATTAGTGGTTGAGTTCCTGCGTTGATTGAGTTTACACCACGAATGTTGATGTTTACAGCAGCACCTGGTCTACCTGAGGTAGATGTAATGTTTACACCAGCTACTTGACCTTGAAGTGCGTTGTCCACACTTGCAACTGGAAGAGTCGATATAGCTTCACCCTCAACAGTACTTACAGCCATGGAAACTTCTTTTCTCTCTTGAGCTCCATAACCGATAACTACAACCTCTGATAATGCCTCCACGTCCAATGCAAGCGACACGTCAACTACTGATTGACCATTAACAGCAACCTTCTGCTCCGTATATCCCACATAAGAGAAAACCAAAATTGGTGATTGTACGTCTGAAGGAATATTGATGCTGTACTTCCCTTCTATGTCAGTTACTCCACCTTGTGAAGTCCCTTCCACTCTAATGTTCACACCAGGAATTCCCTCTCCTGTGGAACCATCCTTAACTGTACCGGAAACCGCACCTCCTTGAGAAAGTCCGACCCGGAAAATCAGCACCGCAAGTGCCGAAGCAAGTAAGTTTTTAATCATGTGATAAGAATTTAGTTTTAAGACAGTTTTTACATTATAATGTCATCTTGCAACTTTATTCAAATTTTTTCAACGAAAGGGTCTTTGAAGTATATCATCTTCTGTCGTTTTATAAATTCGGATAGTTAAAAAAACAGGATATATGAGAAAAGAAAATACTTAAGTTGTTGATTTACTGGTTTTTATATGCAAAAATTAAAGTAAAACATGTAGTATCGTAAAGGTTTCGTTTTTTCTAACTTTTCTTTCTTAAAGCCGTCAAAATGCTTCACTTATTCTTGAAAATTAAACGTAAAGAGTCCAATTATTACTCAGAAAAGCAAAATAAATACTATAAATAGCAAATTATTTACAAATAAATAACTCCGTTTTTGCGGAATATCAGATCTGTTGAGATTTTCACAAACTCGATATATACATATCAAACATCGATAAAATTATATAAAAATCGGATAACCTGACACCACGATTTACCTTCAAGGAGTCTATTCTAATTGACTGCAACATTAAAAATATGGTAGTCACTCTTATGCTCTGTTTTCAATACAGAATTAAACGAAATAGCAGCTACCAGAAGAATATACGGTCTACTACAGACGACCATCACACGTCCTTATTAAAACTTTTATTACGCTTTGTTGGAAGGCCAAATAATATATAATTCGTATAAGCCACAATAGAGTTCGTCTGCGTAAAAACAACTGTCAAAATCATAGTCTCAAACTGCTTCCTGCAAGGTTTCAATAATTTTCAGGAAGAGCCTCTATAGTATGACATAAAAGACCTATATATGATCATAATATACATCAGTTGTATACTAATTTGATATATTCCGAACAATATAGTAGATCCCTATTTTAGAATAATACTAAGAATATTATACGAAATTATAAGATAATTTGGGCATACTGAAAACAGTTAACAGATTGCGATAAATCGAATA
>CAYMST010000278.1:0-4090 GCA_964393115.1 uncultured Roseivirgaceae bacterium
GTATCCATTTCTGTGCGAGCAACAGCAGCCTTCTCCGCTGTACTTTTTTTAAATGCCTCAACGCCCGACTGGAGAGCATATGCAATAGACTTTCGAATTTTAATCAATGCCCATGTACCACCCACGACCATGGCTCCTACACCCAAATATCTAATCTGGCTATTCCAAACTCCATATCCTTCATTGACAAGGTTATCCTGAGGAAGCTCATTGACCAAAAAGTAATAGGGTATTCCCACATACCAGCTCATAATCCCTCCTAGAAAAAGAAGAAAAGCAGTATTTAGCCCAATGATATAACCAACTCCCACTAAAGCGGGTGATAGATTTACTCCAAAATAAAAGTAGTATTTCGACACCAGAACAGAAGCTTTCTCAGCAACCGCCGACCAAAGTTGTAACGAGGATTCCGAGAACTTTACTACTCCCCCTACAAGTGCCCCACCAATTAAACAGATCACAGAAGATTTATTCTTTTCGGACGACTTTAATACTTCAGCGGTAGCCACTCCTTCAGGAAACTGTAATTTTTCCTTTACCACTAGTGCCTTGCGCAGAGGAACAGTAAATAAAACGCCAAGGACACCACCACAAATGGCAATAAACGTAGTTTCCCAATAGTTAAATTGTTCCCAATACCCCATAAGCACCAGAGCAGGTAACGTGAATATCACGCCTGCTGCAATGGATTCACCCGCTGATGCCGCTGTCTGCACTAGGTTATTTTCGAGTACATTAGAATTTCGAAAAAGCCTTAATACCGCCATTGATAAAACGGCAGCAGGAATAGAAGCCGAAACGGTCATACCCGCGAAAAGACCAAAGTAGGCATTCGCAGCTGCAAGAATCATAGATAAGAAAATCCCTAGTATTACCGCTCTAAGACTTAATTCCTTCATAACAATGGGCTTAATTTTTTGGCTTACCAACAAATTAACCTAGAAAAAGTGGAAATGTCGATATGCCGTGATTTTGAAAGCCAAAGAATTTTGAACGTTCTTTTATTGAATGAAAATTGGCCAAGGTGAATGTCAACAAACGAACTCTACTAAAAGTCAAGTATGTTATTACCCTCAACTAAAGCCAATCAGCAATGCGTCGGGTCTCGTCTCTTATAGGGTGCTGTGGATGAAAAAATATCGAGATACTCGAAGAAACCTAAACGTTATAAAGAGATCTCTCGAACCTTTGCTAATCTCCGTATACCCAGGTACGTTAATTTTATCTGAAAACCTTTTTTATGGTTAAATATCTTACCACCGGCGTTATGGATGACAATTAAATAACACTCTTTCTAATTGTCTTTAGTCTTCAAGTGTAGGAATACGAAAGTATCAACGCTGCGTTTCTGATGACTTAAGCCCGATTGCTTTTGAATAGAGTCTATTTAAGAGTTGATATTCAGGCAACAAGTCCCTCAAACCAGCTCCCTTGTGAACTTATGGATTTCAATATGCGCATGAAAACCTAAAGTTTCGGTGTCAAAAACGTACTTAAACTTGCAAAGACATTTCAATTTTGTGCGATAACAAAAGTTTCAATTCCTCTTTTCTCCTCCTTCTGCTTGACAATTTCTACGAAACTAGAGCTTCATTCCACAACTATCAAAAAGTAATAGTAAGCAACTAAACTCAATTCATTCATCTACACCTTTAATTCAGATTTAGATAAGGTCGTAAGTCATATATTCTTGCTCAACGGACCTTTCTTGGATAAGAACCTGTTGTTATTAATTCAAATTTATTGAATTGCATTTTTTGAGGCCTTAAACGAACAGAACTTATGTTTTGTTTGATGAAAATCCCTAAAATATCACCAAAAAAGTCTCTTAATAATTGGAAATTAAGACAGAAGAGTGAAAAACCACAAACATCATATTATCAGACGGTTAAAATAAAAAAACCCGATAACTGTACCAGTCATCGGGTCCGAGGGTTGTTCTGATCTGTATGGAGTATTGATTTGAGTAATAAAATTATTGTCTTATTGTGTTGATCAAGGCTATCGTGCTATTCGATATGACAAAAGTACAAATACTAATTTAACTGCAAAAATATTCGTGTTAGTTTTTTGGTTTTTTTTTAGTAAAAATCGCAAATTTTCAGGAATGATGCCTAAGTTTTACCTTTGTGGTTGCGAATTCCGCCATATCTAAACGACCCAGTTGCGATATTCCGTAATTTGGTATGTTTAATGCTTGAATTTTACTTTGAATTTCCTTGAGAGGACTAAATATTGATGACTGTACGTAACCAAATTTTTTAGAGAAATGCCTAAGGACGAAACTATCCAACAATCCTTTTTGAGAAGGATTAAAGAAAAAATCGGCCCTCATGTGTCACTTGCCGACGAACTATCATCTTTACTTGGCATTAGTAAAGACAGCGTTTACCGCCGAATGCGCGACGAAACGTCGCTTACTTTACACGAAATACAAGTGCTCTGCAAACACTACGAGGTTTCTGTAGATGAATTATTCAAAGATGCATTTGATGTATTTCATTTTCAATATAAAGCGATCAATCGCCATGATTTTTCGTTCGAAAAGTATTTGAATTATATATTAGATGCATTAAAGCTCATTAGTCAGTTCGAAGAGAAGGAATTGGTGTTTATCGCTAAGGATATCCCAATATTTCACCATTTCAATTATCCTCACCTTCTGGAGTTCAAAATATTCTTCTGGATGAAGACATACTTGGACGAGCCTGCATATGCCGATGAGATCTTTACCTTGGGCAAGGTCCCGGAGTCTTTAATTGAGGTAAGTAAGAAAATATGGGAGTTATATCTAAAAATTCCATGTACTGAAATCTGGAGCTTCGAGACTATCAATACTAACTTGAAGCAGATAGAGTACTATTTAGAATCAGGGTTGATGGAAAGTACCGACCTTGCGTTAACACTTTGTGATGAACTATCACAGCAACTTTTCTTGATTAAGCATCAAGCAAAGGTCGGACGTAAAGTGAGTAGCTTGGACATCAAATATGCAACTGAAAACTCAGAGGGTGGAAAATTTGATGTATTTATCAATGAGATACTTATTGCGGACAATACTATCTTTTTTAAGATGGGGGATTTAAGAAATACTTTTTTAACCTATAATACCTTAAACCTTCTTTCTACAAATGATCAAGAATTTTGTGCTCAGACCGAGTCGTATATCCAGCAATTAAAAACTAAGTCAACACATATTAGTATTACCTCGGAGAAGGAAAGAAACAGGTTTTTTAAAGTGCTTCAAGAAAGAATTATCCGGTTAAAATCAAAAATCATGAACCAGATGAATATTTAGTAATATCTAGTCCTACTAAGTGTTCTGTTAGGTTACGTTCTTTAATAACAAATCTTCCATCATATTCGATCTTATAAAGACAGGTATTGGTATGTTTGAACTGATCCATCTCGGAGAGCTTACAATTAGACATCCAGCTAAGTAATATTCTCATGGCCCGACCATGCATACATATTAGAATGGTTTTTTCATTTTCCTTCTTTAATAAGGTTGTCATAATTTCCTTTTGGCGATTCATAACGTCCAGAGGAGATTCTCCTTTGTCGTATTTAGCAGTCAAGTCTCCACTTGCCCACCTTTTTAATATTGAATTCTCACCAGTGTGAACTTCATGAACCACCTTAAGCCCTTCTTGATTACCCCAAGAGATCTCGTCAAAACCTGAATAAGATTCGTAAGGCACACCAGCATCTATAAAGCCCTTTACTGTTTGTTTTGTTCTGACTAAACTGGAAGTATAAACCTTGTCAAATTTGATATGCTTATAGAACTTATAAAATAATTCTGCTTGTCTTAGACCAAGTTCGTTCAGTGGTGCATCAATACCTCTTCCTTGTACAAGTCCACTCCTGTTATAATTAGTCTCTCCATGACGAATGACAAATATTTTTTTGTTCACCAAAAGCTACTTTAATTTTGTATGAATTGGGCAAAACTAAAACAATATCGCGCATATGCTGTTTTCACAAGAATTAAGTTTGGATTACCTAAATGAATTATCGGCAGGAACTTTAGTCGAGTATATCGGAATTGAATATACTGAAATTGGAGAAGACTACTTAAAGGCAAAAA
>CAYMST010000278.1:4115-6169 GCA_964393115.1 uncultured Roseivirgaceae bacterium
CGAGAGGACTACACAACCTTTTGGGGTACTCCATGGAGGAGCGTCAGTGGTTATGGCTGAATCACTGGGTAGTGTTGCTGCTTACTGTACGATAGATATCTCCAAAAAAATTTGTGTTGGCTTAGACGTGAATGCGAACCATATAAGAGCCGTTCGAAGTGGGTGGGTTCATGGTATCACAACCCCTCTTCACATGGGAAAATCCACTCAAGTGTGGGAAATAAAAATAACCAATGAGGATAAACAACTTGTTTGTATAAGTAGGCTTACTATAGCCATTTTAGACAAAAAGGTTAATTAAGTAATACGTGACATCTATAACGCATCATAAAGGGACTATGGTACTCGATGAGATTAAGTCCGCAATTGCTAATCAAAAAGCCATTTCCATTTGGAGAATGCCGGTAGATGAAGATAGCACGAAAACTAGAAAGCTGAGCTATCTTATTGGCAAATCTTACCAAACAATAGAGCGAACAGATTTTGATTTGTTGTCTTCTGGATTTTTGTTTGCTCCGTTTAAAAGAGACCAAGAGAAAATCTTTATTAATGGCGAAATAGCATCCGCTGATATAGATATGTTAGCGGATGATGATCTTTATGTCTCTGACTTTTCCGAAGCTTATACGACAAACGACCACGTTTCTATAACACCTGAAGAGGAGTTTAAGAAAATAGTCTCAAATTCAATTAAAGAGATGAAGAGTGGAGCTTTTCAAAAAGTAGTTTTATCCAAAAATCACCGCCTTTCTCTCAGTGATGGTAAGAATCTCACTGAAGTTCTTTTGGATTTAATGCATAAATACCCTCGAGCACTAGTTTCATTGGTTGCTATACCCAAAGTTGGAATATGGATCGGTGCTTCACCAGAAATACTTATTGAGGTTAGAAACAACACTGAATTTCATACTGTCGCATTGGCTGGAACCCAAGTCAATGATCAATCTCTGACCGAAGGTGAAGTTGCTTGGAGGCAAAAAGAAATTGAGGAACAAGCACTAGTTAGTAGGTACTTGATTGATTGTTTTAAAAAAATTAGACTCAGAGAATATAGGGAGTTTGGGCCCAAAACAGTTAAAGCGGGAAACTTATTTCACCTTAAGTCGGACTTTTATGTCGATATGAAGGATACCAATTTCTCACAGTTACCAACAGTTATGTTGGATCTCCTTCATCCCACCTCGGCCGTTTGTGGAATGCCCTTGGAGGAAACTGAAAAATTCATCCTACGTAACGAATATCATGATAGATCGTTTTTTTCCGGTTATCTAGGTCCTGTGGATATCTCTCAAGGCAACATTGACTTATACGTAAACCTTAGGTGTGTTAGACTACATAGAACTTTCGCGGAGTTGTTTGCTGGTGCTGGGATTACCAAAGACTCAGATCCTGATAAAGAGTGGATTGAAACAGAACATAAAATGGCAATTATTCGCGAAATATTAACAAAGGCATGAGATATGAACCCATAGTTGAGTTTGTTCAACGTTGTGTTGAAGTTGGTATCAAGAGTTGTATTATTAGTCCCGGTTCCAGATCAGCACCTTTGACCATTGCCTTTGCTAGAGAAAAAAGGATAAAAAAATATGTTGTTCCTGATGAGAGAAGTGCCGGCTTTATGGCCATGGGATTAGCCATTGGAGAAAAGCAACCAACTATTCTTATATGTACTTCAGGATCAGCTGTGTTTAATTATGCACCAGCTGTTTGTGAAGCCTTTTTTCAGCAAGTTCCTTTACTTATTCTAACAGCAGATCGTCCTCCAGAATGGATTGATCAATGGGATGGTCAAACCATATTTCAACACCATATTTTTGGGAAACATGTGAAGTGTAGTCTACAGTTGCCAGTTAACCCTAGCCATCCTGATGAAACGTGGCATTTTCAGAGAACGTGCAAACAGGGACTTACCCATCTCATGAGCGAACCAGCCGGACCTGTCCATCTAAACATTCCATTTAGAGAACCGTTTTATCCAAATGATCAAGACATTAAGAATAAAGTTAATGATTCAGTTCGGCCCTGGAGAGATGCCCATGCTATACCTTCCGAAA
>CAYMST010000279.1:0-6153 GCA_964393115.1 uncultured Roseivirgaceae bacterium
TTAATTTAATGTTAACAAAATTAACAATATATTAATACAGTTTTTACGTTATCTATCAACAAATGGTTGTGAATACCTAAATTATTGTGCGTAATTGTTATTTTCGATGTTTAATCAGACCTATTGTCCCAATAGAGTTGGGCTAATCAAAAACTAAAATGCATTATGAAAAAACTAATTTATGTGACAGTTATAGCGACTTTAGTCATTTCGATGTTGAATGGTTGTCTGCCTAAAGAGGCACAACTGAGTGGAAAGGAAGCGATTTTAAAAGGAGAATGGAATGCTAAGTGGGAGATGCTTCCAGATTCATCTCTAGCAAATGTTGAAGATGTTGAGTTCACTATGGATGGAAAGGTAACGCTTGGAGCAGATAAGCAAGCTACGATATTGGCATACGGTCATCCAAAGTGCATAATCAGTACCGATACTATGGAACATACGTTAGGCTGGAGTGTATCAAATGACACACTTAATTTTGTGAATGAAGGCGATGTATACGGTCTTACGTATAAAATAAGACACATGGATTCTGCCAAAGTGAGACTTCAGCTTATGAAGGACATCTTTTTGAATCTATATAGGTAGCTTTGCGCTTCACTAAAATTCTTACCTTTCAATTTGACAAAAAACGGAGAATTCCGATTTAGAGATGAGTTCCACTTAGAACAGGGAGGTGTTCTACATGGTTTTAGGCTTTTTTATTCCACTCTGGGAAGGCTTAATGAGGATCATAGCAATGTTATTTGGGTCTGTCATGCATTGACAGGTAATTCAGATGTTTTAAGTTGGTGGGGTGGTCTTTTTGGATCCGGTAAGCTTTATGATCCTGATAAGTACTTTATTATATGTGCTAATGTTCTAGGCGGATGCTATGGCAGTACCGGTCCATTGGATGTTGATTTGACTACTGGCAATAGGTATTATCACACGTTTCCCTCTCTAACGGCCCGAGATGTGGTGGCATCATTTGATTTACTGCGTCAGCATCTGGGTATACATAAAATTCACACGCTTATTGGTGGTTCTCAGGGAGGGCAGCACGCACTAGAATGGGCAGCATCTAATGCTGAAATTGCAGAAAACTTAGTGGTGATGGCAGCAAATGCACGTCATTCGCCTTGGGGAATTGCTTTCAGCGAAACGCAACGAATGGCGATTCGACAGGATCCTACATGGGTAGAAAAACGCCAGGATGCAGGGATAAATGGTATGAAGACCGCAAGAGCTATTGCCATGATGTCGTATCGTTGTATTGATATTTATAACTCTACTCAGACGGAAAGTAATAATGAGAAGATAGGTAACTATCAAGCGTCTTCTTATCAAGCATATCAAGGAGAAAAATTAGCCAACCGCTTCAACGCCTTTACCTATATGATACTTATTGATATGCTGGACTCGCATAACATAGGCCGTGGTAGAGGGGGGATTAAAGCGGCTTTATCCGCTATTAAAACTAAAACGTTAATTATAGGAGTACGATCGGATTTATTATTTCCGGTAGAAGAACAAGTGTTTTGTGCTTCATATATTCCTGATGCAAGACTTGAAATCATCGAGTCGATTTACGGTCATGACGGTTTTTTAGTCGAGGTAGAAAGTATGGAGGACTCGATATCTAGATTCTACAAGAATATCTAGTCCTGGTATTTGGATTTCTTTCGCTATTCTGAAAAAAAACCTGGTTTCTCAAGGGACCAGGTTTTTTTATGTCAACTGTGCTATTCGAGACACCTTCAATGCTTATTTGCAAAAAACCACGTGCAATAGGGTGTAAATAATGTGAATAATTCAATGGTTTGCATAATATGAGGCGATAGAAGGTAATTAATCAACCGTATAGTTGTGCTTTTGTACAAAGCAGGTTACTATTGTCCTCGTATTTAATTGCGCGAGTGCTCCATGCACCTTTGAGAAGAGTTTAATCAAACTAAAACCAAATAAGTATGACACAATTGTTTACAAGTATTCTGACTGATGTCACGGGTTCCGTGATCTCAGGATCAGTGGCTGTAGCTGAAGCTGCGACCACTGTCGCAGAGACGGCTGAGGTATCGGCTGGTCTTTTTACTGCCAATAACGTCTGGATGATGTTGGCAACTGCTTTAGTATTTATCATGCACTTAGGTTTTGCAGGAGTTGAAGCAGGATTCGGACAAGCTAAGAACACCGTGAACATCTTGTTCAAAAATGTTCTTACCCCAATCATTGGTATTTTGACATACGCGTTGATTGGATTCTTCCTAATGTACCCGGGATTTGAAGATGCCGCTTCTGGTTTCTTCAAGTTTGATGGTGGAGGATGGTCTTCTTTCTGGTTGAACCCAGGTTCTACTGACAACACCGCCGGTTATGCTGATGGTGGATACACTTATTGGACAGACTTTTTGTTTCAAGGAATGTTCGCTGCTACTGCTGCTACAATTGTTTCTGGTGCTGTTGCTGAGCGTATCAAAATTGATGCATACTTAATATTCACTCTTGTATTCGTAGGAATCGTTTATCCAGTTTTGGGTAGTTGGAAATGGGGAGCAGGTTGGTTAGACAACATGGGCTTCTATGATTTTGCTGGTTCAACACTTGTTCACTCTGTTGGTGGATGGGGTGCTCTTGCTGGTATCATGATCTTAGGACCAAGAGTTGGAAAATACGTAGATGGCAAGGTTATCGACAAGCCGGGATCTTCTGTTCCTTTGGCTGTAATCGGAGTATTCTTACTATGGTTAGGATGGTTTGGTTTCAACGGAGGGTCTGTTCTCTCAGCTGATCCTGCATTGACTTCATTTGTATTAGTTACTACTTCGTTAGCTGCTGCAGCTGGTGGCCTTGGAGGTTTCTTCATGGGCTGGATGGTGTTCAAGAGATTAGATCTTGGTATGGTTCTTAACGGAATATTAGCTGGTCTAGTGGGTATCACTGCTGGTGCGGATGTTATCAATCCTGGTCCTGCCCTATTAGTTGGGTTCATTGCTGGATGTATCGTTGTATTGTCTGCCATCACTTTAGACAAGTTCTTGTTGGATGATGTTGTTGGTGCTGTTTCTGTACACTTAGTATGTGGTATCTGGGGTACATTGGCTGTAGGTATATTCTCTACAAATGCTGATCATTCTTTCGTTACTCAGCTTATTGGGGTATTGGCTTATGCGGTTCCTGCATTCGTTTCTGCTTACCTGATCTTCTTCATTCTTAAAGCGACAATTGGAATTAGAGTTTCTGATCAGCATGAGAAGGAAGGTTTGGATAGCCATGAGCACGGTATCAGAGGTTACACTATTATATACGAATAGAAAATACGAACGATGATCTCTGGAGAAGTTAAACTCTCCGGAGATTAATCTTCGAATTCAATCTTATCAAACATAAAACCAAATAATAATTACACACATGAAAAAAGTTCTTACTCTATTCGCTGCGGCTGCATTGCTTATAGGCACTGCAAGCGCTCAAGAGCTATCTCTATCTGGTTCAATCGATACTTACGTAAGAGGTAACTCAGGTGGTTCTGCTAAAGCTCCAGGATCGTCATTTGCTAATGGCTCTGGATTCTCAATAGGTATGGCCAATATTATTGCTTCGATGGAAGGTGAAAAAACTGGATTTGTTGCGGACCTAGTTTTTGGACCAAGAGGTAATGATGCCGTGTTCGGATCTACAGTTGGTAGTACCCCAATAGTGAACCAATTGTACGCATACTGGAATGTTAGTGATGCGGTGACTTTGACAATGGGTAACTTCAATACGTTCTTAGGTTACGAAGTGATTTCTCCATCTGCAAACTATAACTATTCTACTAGTTATATGTTCTCTTATGGACCATTTTCACATACTGGTATTAAAGCTGACTTCTCGCTTACTGATGAGTTAAGCTTAATGTTAGGTATTTTAAACCCAACTGATGCAACTGAGATGAACCCGACACATGATTCTTACTCTTTGGGTGCTCAGATCGGTTATTCAACTGATGCAGGAGGTACTTACTTAAACTTTTTGTACGGTGACCAAGATGGTGAAGGAGGATTTGGTGATTTATTCCAAGTTGATTTAACAACTGGTTATGATGTAGCTGATGGTCTATATCTAGGATTAAACGCGACTTTTCTAACCGTGGCTACCAACGTAGATGATGTTGCAGCAACTGCTGATATTGATGAAAGTTCATATGGTTTCTTTGGTGCTGCGATTTATGCACAGTACTCAATCTCAGACGCATTCAGTTTAGGAGTTAGAGGGGAATATTTCTCTGAAACTACTAGTGGTTTAACGGATGGAGCTATTGGAGCAATTACGAACTATGACAAAGAAGGTGTAGCTAACGTTATTGATCTTACATTATCGGCAAACTACAAAATCGGAAGCTTAACGTTGATTCCTGAAGTAAGACTAGATACTTTCTCAGATGCATTTGATGGTACAAATGATGTTGAAGTAACTTCACTTACATCATACACTTTAGCAGCTGTTTATTCTTTCTAAGAATAAATTCAAATAAAAGTATTAAACTAGCCACTTCGTAAGAAGTGGCTTTTTTTATGAAACATATTTACACGTTACTATTCCTTATCAGCCTCTTTAAGGCCTTATCACAACCTTTTGAGGTCTCTTCTATTCACGAACTCCGGTTTGTGGAGGGTGTTGATACAGTACATGCAAGAACTATATCTTACTGGAACATGAACGATGCACAATTAAAGGATTCATTGACAGAGGGTTTGTTGTTTGACTATAAGTTTAAGGTTTATAATTCGCTAGGAAAAGCACTACATAACCCTAAGGGTGTCGTAAACTGTCTGTTAAAATTTGAATTCAAGCAAGCTAAATATAGATGTACGTTCTATGAGATGGTTTTCACGCCTATGGTACGAAATAGATATGGAAGGTTTGAGGAGGATCGTGGTAAATCAAGACCGTTGGACCCTGATCAGTTTAAGGGGACAAAGACCTATGAAAAGCTAACACGCCAAGTTAAATTTCGAATAGATCAACTACTGACGGAATTTGATCAATTTTTGGATAGAAAGCCAGCTCTTAAACAAGAAGACTGGTAGCTTATCTTTAATGATTCTAAATAACAACGCCTAGTTTGTCTCTTAATATTTCCAATATTTATTGGAAAGTTTCTATATATCTACTGTGAAGACATACGCGTTCGCCTTCAACTTTTGATTATTTGACCCTCGATAGTATCTTTTAGGTTCTGTTTAGGTGAATTTTAGGATCGTTTAAATGAACCTTCTAATTCACCCCATATTTTCAAAACTTTTGAATTTAACAGCTGTTTTATTGAAAAACAGAATTCGAGATTTTTGAGCTTTATTGTGTTTGGTTAACATATGGAAGAAAATTTTAAGATCAATTCGGGGAAGTTGGAAAAACAAGTGAAGCAAAATGGACTTTACACTCCAGAATATGAGCATGACGCATGTGGAATCGGTGTCATCGCCCATATAAAGGGGCAAAGATCTCATGGCGTTGTTAGCAATGCCATTAGTATGCTCGAGAATATGGAACATCGAGGAGGATGTGGTTGTGAGCCAGAGACCGGTGATGGAGCTGGTATTATGATTCAGATTCCGCATACTTTCTTGAGTGAGGAGGTTATCAAATTGGGTTTTGAGCTTCCAGAATTTGGCTCTTACGCTTCGGGTATAATTTTCTACCCAAAAGATGAGCGTAAAAGAGGCGTGATCAAGAAGAAATTTGAGAAGTTGATTGTAGAGTCATCGCTCGAAATAATAGGAACTAGACCTGTTCCAACAAATAATAAACATGCAGGTCCTACTTCTCGCGAAATAGAGCCTTTTCCAGAGCAAATATTTGTTCGACATAAAGATCACAGCCTGACAGGTATGGATCTTGAACGTCGAATTTATGTGGTGAAAAAAACCAGCATGCATCAGTTGTCAAAGGAAGCACAGCTGTTGGGTGAGGATTTCTATATCACAGGTCTTTCTACACAGACTATGATATACAAGGGGCAGTTGAGAACGGATCAGCTGCGCTTTTACTACCCAGACCTAATGGATAAGCGTGTTGAAAGTAACCTTGCCATGGTACATTCAAGGTTCTCTACAAACACCTTTCCGAAATGGAAATTGGCACAACCTTTCCGGATGATCGCCCACAATGGAGAGATCAATACCGTTAAGG
>CAYMST010000280.1:0-6137 GCA_964393115.1 uncultured Roseivirgaceae bacterium
CCAGAAAAGATCAGAATGGTCGGTAAGACCAAGTTGATTCCCAAAATGAATCAACAAGTTCTCCCCTACTTAGCCATTAAATTTCGAACGGGGACCGCTTCTTCAGAAACAGCCCGTAAGGGAAGAGACTACCGCACGGCAAAAGCCTATGCCGTATTGGATGGTATCAGCGAAGAGGTATTTCAAGAGATCATTGATGAGTTTTACACCATTTTTATCCAAAAAATGAAAATGGTTGGCATCGAGTATACCAAACAAGAGAATCTAAAGTCTAGTAAGGTTTACCAAGAATTCATTCAAAAAGAAGAAAAAAGAACCTTTAATCAAGCCAACTTCGGAACGTCACATGTTTATACCGGAAACAACGATCCTTTTTTCAAATATCCGACTATCGTACTAAAGCCTTTAAAAATGATCAAGCAGGCAGATGCAACGGGTATGACCTGTATTCGACTGACGGTTGATTTTGCTGAATTTGATATGAGTGTAGATATTTCAAAATCATACGGTTCTGATGCGTATCGGAGATGGACAACCATTAGCACTAATTATTCGGCAGATGTTATTCCAGGGATTAAAGTAACGACTACCTTCCAAGATGGTAGTTTACAGGCAGCACTAACCGGAGGCTTCTTCAACGCACCGGGACTATACCTGGTAAATGAAAAAGGTGGTGCCTTGAGTTTTATGTTGAATAGCCCTATTTACACCTTATTTCAAGAGGCCCAGGTAAAAGCATATGATGATAAAGTACCAGAATTTAGCAAGCGCAAATTCTCTGTTTTTGGAGGTGGTATGAAACTCGGAACCTGGGTAATAAAACCTAGCGTTGAAGAATATAAGACAGCCACATTGGCGTCCCTTGAGAAGTTTGTGGATTTGGTTGTAGAGAAAATCAAATCTGAAGAATAAATACCGTTATACTCGGTCATAAGTAAATAACTACCATTTATCAACCTCAGTTCTTAAAAGGCTGAGGTATTTTACCCGGTTAATATTCTTTTGTTCATACAATATTCCTTTTTGACAAGTTAATGTCAAAACTTAGCTCAAAGTATATTTATCACCCTCGTTGATTGGTTTCACAGTAGTTTTCGAATAATTTTACAGTCAATTTAACACTGGATTCTATTTTTTTCAGCCACACAGTTTATTAATTGAATGCATTAGTAAGCGCTGTTCTCAAAAAGTAAAATCATATTTTTCAGTAAAAGCTATATTTATGAAACCCTTGTATCTATCTTTTTTAATTGCTTATTCATTTATTTCCACATCATATGCACAAACCAACGTACCCGATGCGGGCTTGACATCTGGTGATTCTTGGCTTCATCTAAATCGATTTAACGATAAAAGAGTGGCTATTGGTTATGGTGACGGGTCTGGAAGGTCATTGATATTTGAAAAGGATGTTGGCATATCATCGGTAAATAATTGGCTTCACCTAAATAGATTTAACGATAACAGAGTGGCTATCGGTTACGGTGATGGATCTGGAAGGTCACTAGTTCTTGAAAAAGAAGTTGGCATATCATCAGTAAATAACTGGCTTCACTTTAATCGATTTAATGATAACAAAATTGCAATTGGTTACGGTAACGGTTCTGGAAGCTCTTTAACTTTTGAGAAACACAATGGCATATCTTCTGTCAATGGATGGCTTCACTTTAATCGATTTAACAGTAATAAAGTTGCTATTGGTTATGGTGATGGATCTGGAAAGTCCTTAACTTTTGAGAGAGATAACGGCATATCTTCTGCCAATGGATGGCTTCACTTTAATCGATTCAACAGTAATAAAGTTGCCATTGGTTATGGTGATGGTTCTGGAAAGTCCTTAACTTTTGAGAAAGATAACGGCATATCCTCAAAAAATGGTTGGTTACACCTAAATAGATTTGGAGGAAATAAAGTAGCTATTGGTTACAACGAAGACGCCGATCTCGTGGTTAAAGGTAGAATTACAACAAAGAAAGTAGTTTGTACCTTGGACGAATTTCCTGATTTCGTGTTTCATGAAAATTATAAACTTAAATCTCTGGATGAAATTGAACTCTACATCCAAAAAAACAACCATCTTCCAGAGATTCCTAGTGAGACTACTGTCTTAAAAGAAGGAGTTGAGCTTGCCGAACTAAGTGCAAAACTTCTTCAGAAAATTGAGGAACTAACTCTTTATACAATTGAGCAACAAAAGCTTATTGAGCAGCAAAATAAAAGAATTGAAGCCTTAGAGAGTGGACGTTAACATCACTTTTTAGTATGTAATTTTGGGGTAGCTTGACTTAGCTATCCCAAAATTGATAATATCTCAATATTCCGTTGAATCACTATTTCCTAATCCCCTTTGGTTCCAAAAACATAATCCCATAACGGCGAACTCACACCATATTTTGAGTTATCATGTTGATAGTGATGCTTTAAGTGCCATTTTTTAAGTAATTGTCCCACTTTAGAGTTCATCTTATGATGGTGCGTAGCAAAGTGGATATAATCATAGCATAAATATCCGATCAAGAAAAAAGCCATAAAGGGTAATGAGTATTCAAATGGAATCACAATCCTAAACAGCCAGTATAATATAGTAGCGATTAGTAAAGCCGGGCCTGGTGGCATAACGAGCCTCGTCGGATCATTAGGATCATCGTGATGAAGCCCGTGAAAAAGGAAAACAAAACGCTTCATCGTTTTTGATTTCGCTACAAAGTGAAAAATATAACGATGCAAAAGGTATTCTGTTAACGTCCAAATAATTAATCCAATAACTCCGAAGCCAACTATTTCAGTCCATCCTAGATCCAGATATGCTATGGAGTAATAAAGAAGTCCAAAAATGATTGGTGTCCATAAAACCAATGGAACTATTGGGTGAACATGAGACAATGCTTCCAAAACTGGATTCTTGAATAACCTTATAGACTGGTATTTTTTGGACATGTGGAAATTATCAAGATATAACTGGAAAGAAGTTCTCCTCAAAAATCACAAATTTCATTCTATCTTTAAAAGGATTTTATCATAGGAACTACTTTTTCTTCAAAATAGCTGCACAAATTAAGCTCACTGCTAGTCCGATCGGTAATATCTCCATGTATGTGAAGCCAATTTTTATCAACGGGTTCTTATACATCTCTTGAAACCCTCTCATTTCATCTGTTTTCACTTTTATTTCCTCTACGGATTCTCCACTTTCTTGCAGCTTTTGAATAGCATATTGCGTGTATTGGTCCATAAAGTCAGTCCCATAGGTGGAAATGATTATCATCCATGTGATGACGTAAATCGTTGAGGCTATGAGTGTAATAAACAACCCAATCTGAAAAGCAGATCCAAATGTTATCATTCCTCCCAGCTGCTTATCGCGGTAAGATCGTATCCCGAAGAAGATGGAAGAGAACGCTAAAATCATGGTGGCAAACCCTAATAACTCACCACTATCATAATCTATTTCACCTTTGTAGGTGGTTCCGAATAACATAGCGGCAACGATCAGACCGGCTACAATTCCAAACTTGAATACCGTTTTTTTCATTTGTTTACAGTTGATTGTGTGCTACAAACCAATAGAAACCTAGCTTCACACCTATCATACTAAAGTATGATATTGTTGAATAGGCTAAAATTTATGGATAGAAACTATAAGGCAATTTGATGTTTTAACCATGAGAATGGTTGATTAACTAAAAAAGGTTACTCACTTAAGACAAGAGATTAAGTTCTTTTCCTTTCATAACGGCCTGTGTTCGTCGTTTCACATTCAGTTTTGTGAATAACTTAGAAGAGTGTGATTTTACCGTCGGTAGCGAGATAAATAACTTATCGGCAATTTCTTGATTCGTTAGGCCCAAAGCCATAAATTGAAGCACCTCGTATTCACGATGACTCAATCCATAAGATTTAAAATTAATCAAGTCCGTATCAATAGCCTCAACTGGATCAACCTCTGGTTTTCTATTCGTTAGATTCCGTCCCATCCATATCCCTAGACCAGAGAAAATAAGTGCCACTATGCCTAGATATACCTCAGTCGTAAGGTCTTGTTGTACATATCTATATTCGAAATATTTAAGCACGACGAGCGTAAAAGCCAACAAAAGTCCATAAATCAGTATTAGTAGCATTGACTTTCTACTATTTCTATCTTTATATGTTTGGGAGAGACTCAATTATTCTTTTCAATTAGCTCTTTGATACTTCGGCTTGTCAAGGCCTCAAAATCATTAATTACTAGATGCGTAGAAGCAAGCTCTTCCTTTGTATGTGTAGTGGTAACCCCAATGACCTTCGAGCCTGAGCTCAATCCAGCTTTAACACCTGATAGCGAATCTTCAATGACAATACAGTCCTCCGACGACAAACCCAGTGCATTGGCTCCTTTTATAAAAACTTCTGGATCAGGCTTTCCTTTTTGAATCGATCCTTCGTGTAAAATAGTATCAAAATACCCTTCTAAGTTGGTCTCTCCAAGAATAAAAGTCGCGTTTTCTAACGGTGCAGAGGTACATACGGCCGTTTTCACATTAGCTTCCTTTATTTCCTTTAAGAATCGTTCTAAACCGTTTAACGGAACGGCATGTCCTTTATACAAATCACGAAATATTTGTTCTTTTTCACTTCCTAGTTCGGCTACTTCTTGCGGCGTAATTTTGCCGAACAACTTGGGTACCCATTGTTTATTCGGAGTGCCATAAATATTTCTTTTGATCTCTTCTTCTGAAAGGTTTTTTCCGTGCTTTTTACAAAAGATGATTAAAGCTTCTAAGTGATAAGGGTTGGTATCGACAATTACCCCATCCATATCGAACAATACTCCGTATTCCATTTCCATAACACAAAACTATCAACCAAGTTGAAATTTATGGATAAAGATTGAATTGTACTTCATCAGCCCATTATTTCAAAAGATCAAAGACTATAGATCATATAGCGCATATCAACTGAGCACCTTCATTTTCACCTCTTCTATATTCTTTAGTCTATTGATCAATCCATTAACAGGATCTATTCTTTTCTTACGTGATTGCATTTCTAAGGCAATAGGCATACCGTCGTTCGTTCCGGTAATATTAATTTTAAAATCGCAATTGCCAGGAAACTCATCTGAAACTCGATCTAGCTGGTCCACCAAGTCATAGTTCAAATCTTCCAACCTGATGTTGAGCTCTATTCCTTTAGTATATTTCTCTCTTATCTCGCTTAAATGAGTCAACTCCGTAATTTTGAACTCCAATTCCTCACTTTTCCATCTAGTTTGTACAGTACCATGGACGAAGAGAAACCAACCCGTTTCGAAATACTCTTTTAACCTCATATAGTCATCCGAAAAGACATAAAAGGTATGTGATGCTGAATAATCCTCTATAGACAATATCCCAAACGGCTTACCATTCTTTGAGGTCTTATGCTGAACCCCGGTTACGATACCAGCAAGCTTAATAGCACCACGATTTCTCAGTTTATTCAGGTCTTTTATCGTATCCAGTGTGGCATTGCAGAACTGTTCCATCTCAAACTTATATTGATCAAGCGGGTGTCCGGAGATATATAGGCCTACCACTTCTTTCTCAATATTAAGCTGCTCGATTTGACCGTATGGCTCAACAGGTTCAATTCTAGGCATCGCTATAATGGCTCCATCTCCCCCACCAAATAGTGAGGCTTGAGCGCTTTCCTGCTCTTGCGCCAGTTTGTTGGCATATCGCGTAGCCTTATCGATGAGGTTCATATCCCCTTCGGGAGCATCAATGTATTGTCTTCTATGAAAATCCGTAAAGCAGTCAAAACCACCTGCTTTAGCAATTACTTCCATGGTCTTTTTATTGACCGTCCTAAGATTTACCCGTTTCACGAAGTCAAAAAAGTCGGTATATGGACCATTTTTAGTCCGTTCTTCTATGGTCGAATGTACAGCAGCATCACCAGATCCTTTGATTGCCGCCAAAGCGAAACGTATCTGACCACTCTCATTTACGGTAAACTTTTGAGAAGATTCATTCACATCAGGCCCCAATACCGGTATTCCCATTCGATTACACTCTTCCATGAAAAACGTTACATCAGAAATGTTATTCATGTTGTTAGATAGCACGGCAGCCATATATTCCGCTGGGTAATGCGCTTTTAGATAAGCCGTTTGG
>CAYMST010000281.1:0-6135 GCA_964393115.1 uncultured Roseivirgaceae bacterium
AATTCATTAGATTGTAGAATGATCAAGATCATTCATATCATCATCGGTTTTACCTTTTTACCCATTTATGCTTTTGCTCAAGAGAATGCGGAAAGCAATACGAGCTTTTGGAGCAGAATATTCCTGCCATCTATTGATGTGGGTTATCAAGTGCCGAATTCAGATCTAATTGGTGGTTCGGTTAGAATCGGAACTTCCATTGAATACCGCATTAAGAATAACAACGACTTCTTCTTACGTATCAACTATGACACCTATTCCGCAAACTATAAACTATCGAATACTACAAGCTTGACCAATACCATTGAAGGTTCTGTCCAATTTACAGATGTTGTTTCTGGACTAGGTTATCGGTTTGGAGATAAAACCTATCGACTCATGGTTGCGGCATTGCCTGGCGTCAAACTCTATGAGTTTCCAACTGCGAGTGTTGAAGAGCAACAAATCGTCCTTAAGTCGACCGGTAAATCAGTCTTTACCACCATTTTCCTGTCTACATTGGAGTACTATGTTGACGAAAAGTCTGCATTGACGTTTAGTCTTTATCAAAATCAAGTTTGGAACAAAACTGATTTTTGGCAAAACGGAAGCGCTGCCATCGGATTTTCCATAGGTTTTATCACCTCACTGCTTTGAGTTACTAAAAACTAGAGTAGTATGTGGTAATTGACAAGCTATGATGATTCATCACGGCTAGGCTGATGTTGCGGTGATGTTTTCCGGGAAGTAAAAGCCTATCTTTGAATCCTTATGAACGAATTTTTTAAATCAGCAATTCTTGAGAAAACAGGCGCATCTTCGCTATTAGAGACAGAAATCATTCAAGAATTATGGAGTGGATATGGTCAAATCATAAGACTAAGTTTACAGAATGCTGATCTAAATAGCGTGGTGGTAAAACATGTTTGCCTTCCGACAAACAAAAAACACCCTCGTGGATGGAATTCTGAAATAGGCCATCAAAGAAAGGTAAAGTCATACGAGGTGGAAACCCAATGGTATCAAAAGTATAGTCATCGGAGTGCAGCCCGCGTACCAGAATGCATCATGGTTGAGGTTCAAAATGATGAGGTGCTCATTGTTTTGGAAGACTTAGACGAAAATGGTTACCATCTTCGGAAACAGCATGTCGATTGGAAAGATGTAACGGCATGTCTTCGCTGGCTAGCCCAATTTCATGCGAGCTTTATGGACAGAGCGCCTGATGACCTTTGGGAGCAAGGTACCTATTGGCATTTGGCGACACGCCCACGAGAATTGGAGGCTTTAAAAGACGAAAAACTTCGACAAGCGGCTTATGCTATTGATGAAAAACTTAGTGCTTGTATGCACAAAACTTTGGTCCATGGAGATGCCAAACTAGCTAACTTTTGCTTTGCGGCTAATGGAAAAGTAGCTGCAGTGGACTTTCAATACGTGGGTGGTGGTTGCGGGATGAAGGATGTGGCCTACTTCATTGGAAGTTGCTTGACGGAAGGAGAATGCGAGCGTCTTGAGGAACAAATTCTTGATACCTATTTTGCCTATTTAAATCACGAATTGGGTCAAAGGTGTGAATCCGTAGAAGCGGAATGGAGACCTTTATATCGGGTAGCATGGGCAGACTTCCATCGTTTTATAAAAGGTTGGAGTCCAGATCACTGGAAGATCAATAGCTATAGCGAACGCCTTACTGCTGAGGTAATTCGTAACCACGTTGAGATTTTAGATGGAGACTGATCAATCATCGGTAGTTACTAAGCAGGCATCGGAAAATAAAATATCTATTCATATCACTAGAATTAATTCCAATCTAAAATGGACTTTTTACTACTCACCAATATTGCGATAAAGGCTGCTACGGAGGCCGGAAGAATTATCAAACAACATCTTCATGAAAACGTGGTTGTACAACAAAAAGAAGGAGGTTCCAGTTACGCCTCGCAAGTGGTTACTGAAGTGGATAAGGCTTGTGAAAAAGCCATTTTAGCCGAGCTTTTACCCTCTTGCCAAGCACATGACATCGCACTACTATCGGAGGAGACTATTGATGATGGAAGTCGATTCGAAAAAGATTTTTTTTGGTGCATCGACCCCATGGATGGGACATTGGCTTTTCTCCATAAGCATCCCGGTTTTTCTGTTAGCATAGCACTGATTTCCAAAGACGGGACGCCCTATGTTGGAGTAGTATTTGACCCGAGTACCAATACCATTTATCACGCCATTAAGGGAAATGGTGCCTATAAAAATGGGCAACCCTGGCAGCCGAAGAGTACCAATACACACTTGACTTATGTCACGGATAGAGATCTGAAAGATACACCTGGTGTGACTAAAATTGAAAATTTTCTGAACGAGACGGTTGATCGATTAGCTTTAAACGGAGTAAAGGAAATTGCCGGTGCGGGATCTGTGTTAAACGCTATACTAGTGCTCGAAAATGGTCCGGCATGTATGCTCAAACTCCCTAAGAAAGAAAATGGGGGTGGTAGTATTTGGGATTTTGCAGCTACGGCTTGTATCTATCGTGAATTAGGTTTTACCGCTACTAATTTTGATCGAGGTAAGCTTCAATTAAACGATAGAGAAAGTGCCTTTATGAATAAAAAAGGGGTGTTTTATGCTAATTTTCATGTGTGATAGCTTATAGTCGTACTTGAACGAATTGATGAACTTGAGACAAATAAAAAGTGGTCACCCACTTAATTGATAAACTATTTTGAAACCTGTTTAAATTAGGTTAAAGGCTTAAGCAACCAAATGCAAGAAGTAGGTGTCATAATTGAGGTTGAATTAAATTATTAAACCATTTGTGGTGTATAATGACGTATTAGTTTACGAAACTGTTTTTTTCTTATTCAAGGCAAAAAACACAGGCCTAGCAGCGCTAGGGCGAGGCTTTTTAACAAAGAAGAAGGGAAAAACAGGAGTAAAATACACGTCATTAAATAATATAAATGGTATTAACCCAATTATGAAAAAGCATATTAGCCTACTCTTATTGGTACTTATTACCGGTTCTCTTGCTCATCCAGTAAGCGCACAAACCTTCTCTTATGATTTTACAACGGGATATGACGAATGGACTGGTGACTTTGCAGACTACCCTGTAACCGACTCGGTATTTTATGAACTCGAATTTGGACGAGAAACGCTGCCGAGCTATATCGATCCAAGCAAGCACGCGTTAAAAATATCGGGTAAAAATCATAGTGATGACCTATTTATGTTTATCAAGCGGAAGGTACCGGGGCTCTCCCCAAATACCACGTATCAGGTTCGTTTTGAGGTAGAGTTTGCCTCAAACTCACCAACAAATTGGTTTGGCGTAGGTGGAGCTCCAGGTGAAAGTGTTGTGATGAAGGCAGGTGCTACCACAATAGAACCATTAAAAATAAACACAGACGGATTCTATTTGATGAATATCGATAAGTCTAACCAAGTCCAACCTGGAAAAGACATGGATACAATTGGCCATGTGGGAGTAGCCGACACCACTACTTTGTTTGCTTTGATAAATAGAAATAATTCATCTCATTTATTTACCGTCACTACTGATGCGAATGGAGAGGTTTGGGTATGTATTGGTACCGATTCAGGATTTGAGGCGAGAACGACACTTTATTACAACCAAATCAATCTAACGTTTATGGTGACTACCGCTGTAAGCGATTATATCGATCGAAATAGGAACTTTGAGATCTACCCTAATCCGGCAAGTGAGCGCATTACATTGAAAACAGACCCTTCAGCATTGGGACAAGCTTATAAAATTATCGATCAAATGGGAAAGGAAATATTGACCGGTACTTTAGCTGCTAAAACTTCCGATATTGAGGTTGGTTTTCTTCCCAGTGGAAATTATACTATTCAGATCGGGGAAGCGCAAAAATGGGTTTACACTATGGTCAAGAAATAGAACTTAGTTAACTCTGAGTAGTATATCATTTTCGTAAATGTGACTGAGTCGTCTTGATGTTATTGATTTGATAAAGAACTAGAGAAATGAATATTGTTTAACAGTAATTAGTAGTTTTCCGTAGAATTTGAAATCACTTAATGCTAAAGAATCAACTGAATTTAGGCATCGCTCCAAATAAAAAGGAATTTATGGCTTTATTCAGTTTAGCCATACTTTTCCTTGTTGCTTCAGTCTTTTCATATACACTTTTTGGTGTAAAAGTGGTGAATGACTCTCAGAGATATTTGGGGTATGCCAGCCACTTGCAAGAAGGTTTTTATTTTGAGAAACACAACTTTTGGTATATCGGTTATGTCTTATTCATTTTAGTCGTAAGACTTTTAACTGATTCTTATCACGAGCTTTACATAGTCCTTTGCCAATACTTATATTCCTTTATCGGATTGAGCTTTCTCTACAAAATGATGCGCGCGTTAGAGATTGACCGCGCCTCTTCTTTGATAGGTAGTGTTTTGTACATGGCACTCGTTGAATTCAGTGCTTGGAACTCGTATATCTTGTGCGAATCGTTCTACCTGAATAATATAGTCATCAGTGGATATTTTCTGGTGGTAACGTTTGTTCAAAAAAAAATTACCACTATCAATAGCTTATGCCTTCTTTTTTTCAGTTTGTTAACGGCTTTTTCGAAACCTACAGGCATTGTTGTTTTATTGTCTATAGCTTGTATAGTCTCTATTTACTTTGTTCGACAATCTAAAGTAGGTTTTTGGTTTACATCTACATGGCTATTCTTTGGGTTAGCCTTATTTACAGTGCTGGCCAATAAAATGATGGATACATTTCTGATCGTGGAGAACTACAGTACAGGAGAAATCATATATGCCATCTCTACCGTTCCGTATCTTGCCCAATATCCTGAGCTAGTTGTTAATGTTCCCAATGATTTAAAGGTGCTCACTACGGAGTATCCTCCGGCCGTAAGACTGGTACATTTTGTGTTTGTGAACTTTAGTTTTTGGTGCGCTCTTTTCATGAAGAAAGTATTTTACTTTTTAGCTCATGTCAGGCCTTATTGGTCGCTAAAGCACAATCTATTTAATCTGATTCTGATTTTGCCAACCTATATCATTTCCATCATTCAAATTATTAAATCAAAGAGCATAGTCAAGAACTTCTGCGTCTGTTATTTGTTGCTGCACACGCTTATCGTCGGCCTTACCTCAGTGGATTGGGACGGTAGGTTTTTCTTACCGCTCACACCTATTTTGGTTATATTGGTCGCAAAACGGGTAAGCAAGACCTTGATGCCTCAATAAGCCAAGCACTTATAGAAAAAACTTGTCTATCATCAATTCGATTGGGTATTATATGAAGTTGATTGAAGAGCCGATATAAAACCCATCAAGAAGTCGTTGAAACCGACCCCTTGTATTATTAGCTTATGGATTCCTTGTGAATTCCATCAATTGCAGTCGAAAAATAAATACTATAGCCCTAAGTTCATCAAGTGTTTAACTTTATGATAGGTCAAACAAACCTTAATGCATGCTTTCACTTGACGCTCGGGGAGCTCCCGATCTAAAGGGAAAACAATAGCTCGTTTGCCCTCAAAGAAAAGCTCTTGGTCGTAAACTAATCTGAAGGTCTCGACAAGTTTACTGGTACATTGAAAATACATGGCGTACTGATTTGGTGTTTTTGCTTTCCAATCCATCCGTAAGGTACTTCCCTCCTTAGTAATAAAACTTGGCTCACCCCATTTTAAGGTCACTTCAAGTTCTTTGATCTCAGCGGTTTCCCTTGCTGTATCAATTACCAAATTTCGGAGGTTTATCATCTTCTCGCGAACGAAATCGGGGTAGTCATCAAACACCTTCTCTACGTTTGGATCAATAACAATTTCTAATTCTTCCATATATCACTAAATAACTTTTGGTCAAGAGAACTTTTACGTTTCTACAAAGGAAGAAAGAGTCTGTGTCAAAGGTATGTCACGACTTACCTAAATATATCAGCTTAAGTTATCACTATGTAAAAAGTGTTTAATGCGAAAATCAAACTTCTATTTTTTCAGATCCAATGGTCGAATACTCAGCTCTCAACGTTAAAAACATTAACCACACGTCAAAAATCTATTTTTATCGAAATATAAATTAGAAAAAAAACCTCATTAAAATTTCAAATAATCGTAGTCTTAAACAAAGATTTCCTGACTTATCAGTGCTTAT
>CAYMST010000282.1:0-6121 GCA_964393115.1 uncultured Roseivirgaceae bacterium
TACTTACGGAGATAGGTTGGTCTATTTCAATTCCGATTCCAAACCCTAGGAAGGTTTTAATGTTTGTAGCGCACGATCAAACGTATTATACCGAGTATATTGTGATGAAAGAAGCACTTAAAGCTTCTGGGTATAGCGTAGAAGTAAGGAGTGCGACGGATACATCAGTGACGTTATATGGAGGTAGTGTCAATCATTGGGCCAATAATCAAGATTTAGAAAGCTCTTTTGCTGAGTTTACTGAGCAGTTTGAGGAAATGTTTGGTGAATCTTGGTCCGACGGAAATAATGCTCAACCCGCTAGTATTGAAGTAGAAGGAGCTATTCAAGATGTTGTAAACATGTCTGCTTATTCGGCATTGGTTATAGTTGGTGGTGAAGGAGTGGTCAATTATAGAGTAGATGGAAGTTATTCAGGACACGGATCAATTGATGCTGCCACGGTACAAAGTGCTGCAGAAAAACTCAATGAGCTTGCCCTTTCAGCCTTGGCGAGTGGTAAACCTGTTTTAGCACAATGTCATGGAGCTAGTATACCTGCATTTTGGAGAATACCGGATACCTCAGGACCAGATGAAGAGGCACTGGGTTATAGTCTTATAAAGGGAGGAATGGCGACAGGCTTTCCAGAACCAGCTACCGCCGCGACGTTAGATGCATTGGATATTCAACACAACGCGTTGGATCGTGTGACGATCACAAGTCCGCATGAATCCTTCGAAGATAATGGTAGAGGAGATTATAGAATAGTCACCACACGTGATTGGTATCCTCAGACGGTCGCTCATGCGGCTCGCACATTACTTAATATCTTGGATTCATACCCTTCTTATGTAGCCCTTGAATATCGAGAAGTTTCTGTTTTAGTCTTGCATGGTGGAGCTGTTGATACCGAAAACTGTGGGCCCGGTAATCAGGACAACGATGTACCTTGTAATTATGGGACAGAGCCGAGCGACATACCTGCCGATTATACCGATGTAGTGGAATTATTAACCTCAGAATCTGCGGTAGATAATTTTTCTTTCAATGTTGAAAGTGTTGACTTGACCCTCGAAATAGAGGAGTTGCCTTATACATCTGAAAATATTTCGAGCTATCTGAGTGCCTACGACGTGATTATTTATTTTAAACATTGGGCGACCAGTAACCCCGCTTATCTTCAAAATGCTATGGTGGATTTTGCGGATGATGGGGGTACCGTTATTACCATGCATCATGGCATGTTCAATTCAGAGACTGGAAAGGATATCCTTATCGACCAGCTCTTTGGAGCGGAATCACACCAATCTAACTGGTCTGCGGACTTACTCAATTTCAATTTGTTGTCCACTAACTATGGCCATTTTATCTCCACATATGGCATAGTACCAACTCTGGACCCGTTGGCAGCTCCTGATAGTTGGCAAGCGCAACCGTTACCGAGTGGTGCCAATGATGGATTTAGCTATTATCATCGATTTGAGATATTTGATGAGATTTATTTTAATTTTTCGTTTAATCCAGACGTAACATTTGGTACCGGAATCAACGAGATTACTCCTTTATTGTCCAATGATCAAACGCCCGGCACGCAAGCTCATGTAGCGGGTTTTACACGCTTATTTGACCCATCAGAAGACAATAAGGTCGGTAAAGTGATTTGCTTTGGACCCGGGGAAAGAAAAGAGAGTATTAATATCAATCACCCTTTTGGACAAATGATACGAAATAGCGCTGCTTGGTCCGTACTGGAGACCAATGGGGCAATAATCGGCAATACACAAGACCTAGAAATAGATGAAGTGAACATAAATATTACGACGAGCCGAACTAGCGGCGCGGCTCCACTTTATGTTTTTTTCGATGCCACCACGTCTGCAGGTCTTGAAGAAGGAAATGATCTGGTCAACACCGACTTTTCATGGAATTTTGATGTCAACGACACAGACCCTGATGGAAAATGGGAAAGAACCAAGGGAATGGTGGCAGGTCATGTATTTGAGGCACCTGGTCAGTACGAGGTCAGTTGTAGATTGACCGGCCCCAATGGGAATGCCCAAACGCAGACCATCATTATTAATGTGTCAGCCTTCGAAGGCACTACGTATTATGTTTCTAATGAGGGTAAAGATAGTAATGATGGGTTAACTGAAAGTACAGCTTGGGCTACGGCAGACTATGCCTTTGATCAACTGGGAACCAATCAAAAGTTGTTGTTTAGAAGAGGGGATACATTTGAAAAATCTCCCAAGGTGGTCAATGAACTGATCGGGAGAATTCACATCGGTGCCTATGGGACTGGAGCCAAACCCATCATCCAAGGTGTGTTGGGTTCGAATCCCGCACTTCTACCCATGGGATTACATATTCATAACTCCAATGATCTAGTAATAGAAAACCTTCATATCATAGGAAGCCCAGAAGGAGAATCTAGAAGCATAGCTTTAAAAGATGACGAAAATGTACTCTTTCAAAACCTCGAAATAGAAGGGGCTCGCGTGATTGCTTCTGTTTTGACGTCGTGTAACCTGATCGGTTTTTTCAACTGCTATTACCACGATTTTAGTGTTATGGGGCTATATGCTGGAAATAGCGAACGATTATCTTTTGTTGGAAATACCTTAGATCAAATCGATGGAACACCGGCGCCATCACATGGGATGCGTATTCAAGGAGGAGAAAAACAATTTATTGCACATAACGAATTGACGAATCTAATAGATATGAAAACAGCCATTACCATACGAGGAGATGGACAGCGTCATGTGATGATTTACCGAAATAAAATGGATCGACTTTTAGGAGTGAACCCGCAAAATTCGGAGACATTGGCAGCTATTAGTGATGTGACCATTGAGGGCAACTATATCGGGCACAATGCAGATTATGTGGGACACTCGTTTCCTCCATCGGCTAATGCAATCAATATAGAAGCTACCCGTGTAGCCATACGTAATAACGTTATCGACGGCTATCATAACGCTGTTTTTGTCGGGCATGACTACAACGGTGTCGTATCTGGAGATGTAGATGTTTACAACAATACTATACACTGGCGACAGGTGACCGGCTTTAGTTTGAATACCGGCCGAATTGTAAGACTCAGGGATGTGAATAATATCACCGTTAAAAACAATTTGATATCGGCAGATGATATCAACGATATTGAAGTCGTGAATTCAACGGCTACGGGGAATAATTTTGAGATTACCAACAATGTGTTGACTACTTCTCCCAATTACGTGACGGCGTCCTTACCAAACTCTGCGGCACACACTAATTCCGTATTGAACTACCCTGTCGGTGAGGGCAGTCCAGCACTAGATGCGGGTGATAACGATGTGCCTGTGTTTTTTGATTTATTCAATGGTACAAGGCCTACAGGGCTGATCAAAGATGTGGGCGCTTTTGAATTAGGTACCGAGCTACCAGATGAAGACATTATTGGAGCAGATATTGAAGCTTCTCCAGAGCAATCCGAGGATCAGCAGGAAGAAGAAGAGTCAACAGACGATTCAAGTGAACAGCAGGAAGAAGAAGAATCAACAGATGGTTCAAGTGAGCAGCTGGAAGAGGAAGAAGAATCAACAAACGATTCAAGTGAATTGCAGGAAGAGGAAGAAGAATCAACAGACGATTCAAGTGAACTGCAAGAAGAGGAAGAAGAGTCAACAGACGATTCAAGTGAACTGCAAGAAGAGGAAGAAGAGTCAACAGACGATCTAAGTGAACAGCAGGAAGAGGAAGAAGAGTCAACAGAGGGTTCAAGTGAACAGCAGGAAGAGGAAGAAGAATCTAACCCTGTAGTACTTCATACAAAAAGCGAGAGACCTTCGGTGAAAATATATCCCATACCTGCTAACCACACACTTTGGGTTCGGTCAAAAGATCAAATGGCCATTGGTGAGATTGGTATTTATAATCTATTGGGACAACCGGTGTACGTGAAATATATTGATCAATCTGAGGACAATATCGATGTTGCTGCTTTAGATAATGGATCCTATCTTTTGAAAATTCAACAAGAGATAGTGAGGATCTTTATACTGCATTAAAAACATCCCTGCGGTCTTGGTTATAAGCAGAGGTCTATCTGAAATACTTAGAAATTATTTCAAGTATATAATACCATTTAGGCTATATAAGGACGTGTTAGTTTGCGTCAGTGTTTTTTTCTCATTCAAGGCAAAAAATGCAGTCCTAGCAGCGCTAGAATAAGGCTTTTTAACGAAGAAGAAGGGAAAAACAGTAGTAAAATATACGCCGTTATAGAGTTTAAATGGTATAACTGAATCGAAAACTCAGTTGGCTACTGCAGAAGATAAGAGGAGTCCACTTTTAGGACTCCTCTTATAATTTTCGCCTATTTTTCTACAGAACCTACCTGAACTATTCGAGAGATACTAGGCATGTACTCAGGAGGTACTATGCTTAAAAATTTCGAGCTTTGCTGTTTTTTGTCGGGTATTAAGAAATAACTGTCTCTTAAGAATTCTATCCCTATCTTCACCAGTAGTAGTAAAGACAATTCATTTGGTATGTATTTATTCAAGCGCAGTGCTATCAAACAACTTATCATTGTAGTATCGTTTTTTTTAACCTTTTTATCATGTGACGATGATGATGGCAATGACTCAAGCACCAATATCAATATTGATAATAAGGCTATCCTAAGTATTATCAACCAACATCGCGACAAAGGCACTGCATGTAATGGAAACGATCAAGGAGCGGTTGCTTCTTTAGAATGGGACGACCATTTGGCTAAAGCTGCGTTGGACCATAGCAATGACATGCAACAAAATAACTACTTCAGTCACCAAGGAAAAAATGGGTCCTCATTTTCTGAAAGAGCAGAAGATGCAGGTTTTGAGGGGTTCCCTACGGGCGAAAACATTGCTGCTGGACATGATTCCGAAGAAGCAGTAATGGAAGGTTGGATAAACAGTGAAGGACATTGTGTCAACATTATGAATAGCAATGCTACACATGTTGGAGTAGCCAGATCAGATGAAGGAGCTTTATGGACTATGGTTTTAGGGAGGAAGTAATCGTACACCATTAATTTTGAAAGACTCAGGAGACCTTCTAACTTTCTCCCAATCAAGCGACCTGCTTCAAAAGCAACTGAATCTGTGTTCAATGCTGATATCTCTTTGGTTAGATACTCGATACGTTCAAGTATTTCAGGTAAAATGTTGAAAGATGTAGTTGTTTTTACCAGTACTTTACGAAGTAGGTGCATACATTAGATTTCATACGCTTGCCCCCCTCACCTATTCTGCGGTTAATTTAAGTATATCAGGTAGATGTGTTTCTTCGGGTTGAAAATTTAGATTGGTTAAAAACGGAATTGCGTTATATTCCAGTCAATTGAAGACTTTCCTAAAAACAGGACATTTTAAAAATCGAAATTTTAATAAAAAAAGGTCATGGCTATTTGCCCCGGAAAAAAATCGAAGATTTCCCCTATTTTATGACCGATAAAAATCAATCCAACGCCCCGAGCACTACGCCGATCGTTTGGTTAAGCTCCTCAGCGTTAGTTTCTACCTTAGCAATTACATTTAATCCATTGTAAAAAGTGTACAACGTTGCGGCAAGTACTGTCGGGTCTTTGCTAACATTAATTTGCTGATTATCAATCCCTGATTGAATATAATCGGCAAAAACGCTGATCATCTCTTGTTTTTTATGCGTGGCATATGCATGCCAATCGCTATCACCTGGAATTAGTTCAGTGGTAGTATTTACTATTAAGCAACCTTTCCGGCTCTTATCAGCAATGCATTCTTTTACCTTCCCTTCGAATAGTTTTTGGAACCCGACTTTTACCTGCGGTTCACCTTTAAAAAACTCTACTAAATAGGAAAAGTTAGAATTTTGGTAGGTGTCTATAGCCCTATCAAAGAGCTGACGTTTGCCCCCGTAAGTATCGTACAACGAAGCCCGGTTGATACCTAGTTCGTCAATTAAGTCTTGCATGGAAGTGGCATGATAGCCCTTTCTCCAAAAAAGCTTTATCGCTTTTTGAAGGACCTCTTCTTCCGAAAAAGTTTTTCTTCTTGGCATTTCAATTAGACTTATATAATTCCAAAATAATCAAAAAAAGGGCACTTGGCCCCTTTTTCGTTGATTT
>CAYMST010000283.1:0-6107 GCA_964393115.1 uncultured Roseivirgaceae bacterium
GATATACTTAATGAAGGTTTTAAAATAGGATAATTTAATGATTATTCAGTTTTTATTTTTGAATCCAACACTTCTTTTCGTGATAATTTGAAAATTTTATCAAATAACTCTTTTGGTTGAAAAGGCTTACCTACGAATTCATCGATACCCGCATTTTTTATTTGCAGCTTAACTTCAGCACCTACGTCTGCTGTAATAGCAATAATCGGAGTTTTCTCTTTTTTACCAGTTTCCAAATGCCTTATTCTACTGGCCAAGTCATAGCCATCCATGTCGGGCATATGGATGTCTGATAGCACTACATCAAAAGGTTCATCTTCCAGAAGCTCTAGCGCCTTATTTCCACTTCCTACAGATCGAAAATCAGCTTTCCATTTGCGCATAAACTTACCCAGCAGCTTACGGTTGATTTCATTATCATCCACTATAAGTATTTTGGTGCCTACGAGTTCTCTGGACTCATCTTCTTTCTCTCGCTCGCGATGCAGCAGGTCTTTAGGTATATCAAACTGTATGGAAAAGTAAAATTCGGCACCGTTGCCTGGGGCGCTATGGACCCGTAACTCTCCTCCCATCAGTGCCACGAGTCCCTTGCTTATGGTAAGCCCTAACCCTGTTCCACCAAATTTACCTTTGGTATCTGCGGAGGCCTGACCAAACTTCTTAAAGATCTTTCGTTGCTTGTTAAGCGGAATTCCAATGCCAGAGTCCACCACACTGAAGCAAACAGAAATCTTGGTTGGACTTCTTTTTACCACCGTTGCGCTGAATCGAATTGAACCAATGGAGGTAAATTTAATAGCATTACTGTGTAAATTATTCAGTACCTGAGTGAGATACGTTGGGTCGCCAATTAGATAGTCTGGTATCTCAGGATCACGATATGAGTAATATTCGATACCTTTTTGTGCTACATTTGGTCTGAATAGATCAGAGACTTTAGAACAAATGTCGTCGATGGCAAACGTTTTGTTTTCACGTGTAAGATTGCCTGATTCCATTTTATTGTAGTCCAATACCTCATTAATCAACCACAGCAAATTTTCTGCTGAATATTTTAGTGTCCTAAAATTGTCATTGAGCGCATCGTCCTTGTTTTCATCAGATAATAAGTAAATAAGGCCTACTACAGCATTCATAGGAGTCCTTATCTCATGGCTCATGACTGACAGAAAATCGGACTTGGAGCGGGAAATGCTCTCCGCCAATAGTTTGGCTTCCTCTAGCTCCCGGTTTCTTTTTTGAAGTAATGCGGTACGTTCAACAACAAGATTTTCAAGGTCTTCCTGCTTGCGTAGTACCAGATCCTCATTTTCTTTTAGCGTATGAATCAGGGCTTCTTGAGCCAGCTTCCTTTCTTCGGTTTCTTGCCTGATTTTTTCTCCAAGTCCAAAGGAGAAAATAATGATTTGACCAATAAACCCATATTTGGTGAGTTCAGGTTGTTTATTAAATTCCCAAAGGATGGCTTCAATGATAACAAGGAAAGCGAATAGTAAAACTCCTGAAAACGCATACCTCAAATACCCAAATATTTTTTTAGTGTAGTACTTATCTGCCAAGTAGATAATGATCACGACGGAGTTTGAAGCTGCCAGATATTTTACTAGCGTAATTTCCAAGTAGGGGTCATTCGTAGTTTCAATATACCCTAAAATGAAGACCGCAAAGACTACGTTACCAATAGCCACGGAATTGAAAAATTTTCCTTCAAACTCGGAAAGTGTATTGCTACTTCGAAACAAGCTTTTTATAAAGAGCATAAAGCAAGAGAAGGCTAATAAAACGGATATGGAAGGGTGATGCATTAAGCCTGGAGTTTCGGATAGGACCAGTTCTCGGAAGTGACGATTTATAAACAGATAGAATATCGCCGCAAAGAATATATAGCCTCCATAAAAAAGATAGGTTTTGTCCCTAGAATAGGTGAAGAGTCCTATGTTGTAAATGATAACTACTAGTAGTATCCCCTGAAATAGGAAGTCTATGATGTAGTCATTCATTTTTTTCTGCACGACTTCCCGGAAAGGTAGGACGTGAGGTAATACTTTATGATACAGATTCATCGAGTTATTGAAATGTGCATAAACGACTATAGATTGGCCTGGAGGAATATGAACACTGTGATAAAATGAATTCCATTTGAATGCTTTCTTTGACCCGGTTACCATATAACCAATTTTGACCGTTTTCTTGCCGCGCTGATGGAAAGCAACGATATCGTGATCACCGGCATGTAGTCCCCAATTCGATTCGTCGGAAGATACGTTGGTCAACGTAAACTTGATAAGCCCCTCCTTTCGTCCTTCTAAGTACGTTTCAAGGTTTTTAAACGGTGACATCCTGATAGGGATGTAGGTGTTTTCATCAAAGTTTCGGGTATCAAAGAGTGAGGCCGTTGGTACCTCAATGATCATATTTGGAGCTTTTGAAGCACCCAAAGCCGATACAGAGCCGAGAAGACTAGCCACAAAGACGAGCATTAGAACTCGCTTGGTTGCTTGTGTATTTTTTAAATTTAGAGGGTAATTATGAGTATTGGACCGTAGAAACCAGGGTATATGAATTCTATTGCGATAAACGGTATTATCGCGAGCATATTCCGCTATATGGACAGTAGGTACACTTTTCAATATCATCCACCTGATCAAAAGGTGTGTTTAAGTCATATATTTCGTTTAGTAGCCGTTTTAAACCTTCAGTGTAATCTAATAAATACGGGCTCACATCGCTAAGTGTTACTTTATCTTTCCCTTTTCCCAGAATCATTTGGTGGTCAAACTCGGAAGAAAATAGTTCTCGTATATTGTAGAGACCTACACTGACATTTTTCCCAATTTCGCCAAATTTTGCTTGATAAAGAAGTGCATAATAAAATACTTGAAACCCTGCTTTATTTCTGTAAGGATCGGACCGATCAAAAAGGGAATCAATGGATGTGATGAGCTTATCATCTTTGCCCGTTTTATAGTCGAGGACGCGTATGGCTTCACCCTTTTTATCGATTCGGTCAATGATGCCTTTTAGCTTTACTTGACGTGTTATTCCGTTGACTTTGACGGGTATATCAATTCTAAACCCTTCTTTACCACCAACTTCCAAACCGATGATGTCAAAAGGGGCATACTGCTCGTCAAAGTCTAAAACTCGATTGACAAACTTCTTCATGACCTCTAAGGCGAGCATATTTTTTCCATCAATTGTTATGCGCTTATCTTCAACAAAAAAGTAAGCTTTAAACGCTTCTTGAATTGCGCCATCTACACCGGCTCTTAAAAAGAAGAAATCAGCAGGTTCTACAGTTTTGCTTTTCTTCTTTTTCATCAATTGTTTATACAGTTTTTCGACCGCTTCGTGCAGAATATTACCGAATGTCGCTGGGTCAACGACGTCGATTACTTCTTTTCGCTCATATAACTTTTTGACGTATCGGAAGTAGAATTGTAGTCTGCAATGCAGATAGGTGTTTAGAGCACTTGGAGACAGCTTTGAGGGAAACTCTCCTTTTGGCAAAATGCCGTTTTCCAGGAATCGTTCTAGTCCCAACATGACCTCTTTGCTTTTTTCAATAACAATGGGTTTGGGGTCGGTAATGGTGATATTTGATGTGACAACCCCGAATTTTACTGGAAATGGCTGTTCTAGTTTTAGTTGATATAGATATCTGCTCATCTCACTCAACATTCCTGCATCAGACACACTAGAATAAAGAATTGTGACATCCTTTGCTCTCTGCATAACCCGATAAAACAAATAGGAATAAAGTCCATCGTTGAACTCATGTGTTGGAAGTCCAAAGCCACGACGGATGTTATAGGGAACGAATGACGTCTGACGGAAGGTGGAGGGTACTTTCCCTTCATTTGCTGAGAGCAGAATTACCTTTTCAAAGTCTAAGTTTCTGGTTTCCATAAACCCCATGACTTGTATGCCTTCTAGAGGCTCGCCAGAGAAGGGGATTTTTACTGAGCCGGCTACTTTATGAAGAAGTTTTCGGAAAAACTTAAGGTCTTTTAAGTCACGATTACCAATCCATCGTTGAAGCTTGATTAGTGATTCGTAGAGCATGACAAAACACTCTTTTTCTATCCTATTTAGCTCAACGACTTTAAGGTGTTCGATATGTTTTAGGAGCACATGGATTGGGGAGGACAAAAGCTGTCTATCAAACCATAGTCTTAAGCTTGGATATTGCTCTTCGATGTAGCCAAGAGATAACCTTGACATGTTCTTATCATGAATTTCATTTAGTAATTGCTGGCTTTCTTTCTGATGTAATTGTTCAATAAAGGAGTGAGAAAGTACTTTCTCTATTGCCCCATGATGGAAAATGATGCTCTCGGTACCGAGGTCGTTGATTTTAGTGGTGGCTTCAATGAATAAATCTAGGAAATACGTCGATAACTTAAATATTTCGCTGTTGCCAATGGAATATCCCATTGAGATATTTACCGAGTCTACGGAGGTAGGTAGTGCGTTAAGCACCGGTGATAAAAGTTTCTCATCGGGTACTACGACGACCGTTTTTCCCGGAGTAAATCCCTGTTCTTGTAAAAGTTGTCCAGAAATTCGCGCTTGCGTTGACTCTTGAGGTGCTTCTAGTACCTGCACACTTTTTGGTCTTTTAAGATTTTGAATAGACAAACCTTTGAAGGACGGCTTAAAGGCCTTTTGATCCGCATATTCTCTAAAAAAACGGCCCGCCTCCTGCCTATTGTCATTGAAGTAGTAGTCGTCTAAGTCCCAGTAAATAGCTACATCTTCGAATTGAAGGTAATGTTCAATGATTTTCTGTTCACACACAGAGAAAGCATTGAACCCCGCAAAGACAAGCGGGTGGTGTGTTTTACCGAGTTCCTTTTCTGCCACTTCACGGTAAATCATCCCTTTATAGCCAAGTCCTTGAGATCTTAGCTTTTTATGGAATGTTTCATAAACAGGGAGGAGTATTTCCCAGGTTCTGACAAAGGCATCTTGAGGAGTTGCTTCCGCCTCGAGTTCGAAGAAATTCTTCCAAAACGAATTAATGATGCGCTTATGCTCTTCATCTAAATAGTAAAAGGTCTCATCAAGTTCTTTTTGAGATCGTATTACTTTGAAGATCTTAGTCGGGTCGACCATGAATTGGTCAATTTCCTCAAAGTCTTTGAGCAGCATCTCCCCCCAAAAGTAGAAGTCTTCAATGGCTTCTTCGGTGCCTCTTACTTCTACAAATACCTCATGCAGCTGAAAAATCAAATCAACGACATCACTAGTCAGTAACCGTGATTGTCTAGAAATAAACTCTTCGAGGCTCAAAACAGTAGGTGCTACTAAAGGCTTATCAATAACGTTTAGTAGTGCTTCTCGAAAGTAAAACCCTGCCCTCTTGTTGGGGAATATGAGTTCGACATTGGAGATCTTATCTCCGTATTGCTGATAAAGCTTTTGGCTAAGGTCTTGGATAAACGTATTCATGAGATTACCTGGATGAGTTCGCAGTGATCAGTGTATAAGAGATAACCGGATACCTTATGGTTCCCCATTTTCTTTAGTAGACTCATATATTGCTTGACTTGCTTTTTGTCTTTTTCTTGGATTGCACCCGTTTTATAGTCGAGAATAATGGATTCTCCTTCGTCGTTCATCATCATTCGGTCTGGACGCTTTACGCCATGTTCTGGGGAGAGGATTTCTATTTCGTTTCTAACGTTCCACTTTCCTGAAAACCATTCTTGCATTTTTGGAATCGTTAGATTGTCATCCAGTAAGTCGGTGAGCTTCTCTTTTTCCTGCTCACTTACCGGCAATAGTTTGATTTTTGCCTTAGCCTTTTCAACGTCACTTAGAGTTTGTACTCCAGATAGAATCTTGTGAAAGTGGATACCAAACTGTCTTGGACTGCTCATGAGATCAAAAAGTTTGTTCTCAGTCGCTAATCGCAACTTTACATTTTCCCTCCAGTTTCTGGAGTTAAAAACTTTAAGTTCCGTTTCAGGATTGGTTTGTTTTGACAGTGACGTTTTGGGAACATGACCTATTTCTAAACTTTGGTTCTTCTCATTCCATTCTGGGTGTTGAGAACAGAACTGATAAAATAGCGCACTTAAAGATTTATGCTCCGTAGA
>CAYMST010000284.1:0-6086 GCA_964393115.1 uncultured Roseivirgaceae bacterium
ATAATAACCTCAATCATAAGAAGCGCCAATCTATTTTCGATAGAAATAGATTAGCCACTCTCATGATTAAAAGATCCTAGTCTGTTAGTCACCCAACACTACTTTAACGTCTTGATAGTTACCATCAGTTAGGAACCTTAAAACGTACATTCCAGAAGGAACCTGAGGCAACGATATACTATTTATCAAGGGGTTAATCTCACCATCCCAAACAATCTTACCAGAAAGGGTGGATAGCCTCAAACTCATTTCAGTAATATGCTCACTCCAATATAGTGTATTTTTATATTCGTATATCGAGACTTCAAAATCATTCGTTAGTGCCGAAATCACTGAACCCGTTATAACTACCTCTTCCTCTGATTCTCCTGAGAGATTACCTACATAGACTGTGATTTTATTCGTCACAGCATTAATAGGAACCTTAATAATTAGCATAGTTCCGTTTCCTTCTGTTATATCATCATCAGCAATCTTTACTGATCCAATAAACACACTATCAACATTAATTAAGTTTCTTCCAGTTACTACTAAATTTTTGTTTACTTCTATTTCAAGAGGTAAGAATGAATTAATAATAGGAGTATTCGGATCAAGATCATTTTGCTCATTAATAATCTCTTGCAGCATGCTCAAATTTGTTATTTCACTTTCATCAGCGATTGCGGCAGCATATTGACCTAATTTGCCTTCAATTAGGTTTTCTAAACCGAGACTCTCCAAATCACCAAACCCTATCAATTCAGTATCGGATGTAAGGGCAAACCGGTTTATTTTGTCCAAACCATTTTTGTTTATACCCTTTATCAGACTTTCTAAAGCAGCAATATCAGTAATACCACCAACTTCTCGAATTTCTTTCTGATAATCATATAAGTTGTGAGCAAAGACACTATCAACACCAGCAGCTACCAATAGATCACTGGTAATCACATTTTCGTATCCGTTAGCAATAAGCTCAAGTACCTGCGAAGCAGCATCTGTTGAACCTGAAACTGCTGAATCAAATTTATGCTGTACTTGTCCTAGATTCTGAATTCCAGAAAGTGAAGCTAATATCGATTTGTAAGTAGCTAGATTTGATTCACTTACATCATTAAAACCTGCATCTTCAAGCTCCTGAACAGTTAAATCATCGGCGTCATTCGCCGTTGCATAGGCTCTTAAAACATTTAGCGCATCGTCTTTTGCAATCAATTCAGTCAAATCAATTTTGAAACCACCTGCTCCACCAGAGCCAGCGTATAGATATTTTGAATCCTTTGGATCAAACTCTAAGTGACTAAGTCTTCCGTATCGAATATCGCTTTCACCAATAACTCTCCAAGAAGTACCTCCATCTTTGCTTATACCTAGTCCATATGGAGGACGGTAGTTTCCAAATATTTGCCCGGTCGCGGATCCTAACGAAGCTAAAATTACATTTGAATTATCTGGATGAACCACCACAGCCGTAGCGCCGAAAATATTTGCATTATCCTCAAGTTTTTGTTGAAGTAATGCCGATTTCGTTCCAGCATCTTTTGTTAATAGTGGTGTCCAGGTCACCCCACCATCAACACTCTTGTGAATTCCTCCTTGACTTGCTGAAGGTGTTACGGCTACGTACAATGTGTTTGAATTTGAGGGGTCAATAGTCAAATCCCGCGGGTCAACAAGTTCTGTTGTATTAATAGTCGTCCAATTAACTCCTGCGTCTGTAGACTTATAGATACGTCCATTCGATCCACTGATGGCACTTGCCACCGCATAGATTGTATCGGGATGTTGCTTGTCCAGTAAAAGTTGTCTGACTCGGTTATTAGGGAATTGAGTGCCCAATTTTGTCCAGTTAACCCCAGCGTCAGTACTTTTAAGAATGGCATATCCTTTGCTATCCATACTCGTAACATATACGATTTTCTCATCGGTAGGATGAACTTCAAGGTTATGGTAGATACCGAACTCGGCATATTCATTATTTGTGTGCTTAGTTCCGTCTAGAACGATGTTCCAAGAAGCACCGTTATCATCGGATTTCTTAATCACATATCCATCTCCACCGGTGTATACACTTATATCGATTGCCGCATACGCATGATTGTTAGTAGCGAATTCAATATCCGTAACGGCTACCAAAAATTGCTTATCACCATTTCTGTTTTTAATGTCCTTACGCATATCAAAAGACTGATTTTCCCAACTAAGACCGCCATCGGTGCTTCGATACAAGCCGTTATCATATTGGGCCATAAATACCAATCCATCCACTGATGGTGAAGCTTTGACATAATCACTTACTGTAAAGTCAACACCAGTGTGTACATAAGGAGACTCACTATTGGAATATACATTAAACCAGTTAGCACCTCCATCTGTAGAACGATGAGACCAGTGCTCGCCAGCAATAAGGAATTGGTTATCTAATGGAGAAAGGTCAAACCCATAAGCCTTTAGGAAGTTGGGACCATAAGATCCCCAGCCATGATCCCTTACTTTTCCTCTGTACGTATTTTCCCACTGAACGCCAGCATTAGTCGTTTTCCAGATCGCGCCTGCTTCCGTACTTGCCATATAAACAGTATTTGGATCTTTCCAATCTACTTGTAAATGCCAAGGCTTTAAATCTTTTTCTTCGTAGGTGTATGGAATACCTGTTGTGGCTTCAGTAAATGTTTCCCCCATGTCTGTACTTTTATATACACCATGTTTATTGCCTAATGCCAAAACAGTAACGTAGACCTCGTAGTTATTATCTGGATTAAAGGCTACAGCGGTTACTCTTTCATGCGGAAGCCCACTGTCCTGACGGGTCCAGTTTTCACCACCATCTTTCGAACGGTATAGTCCACGACTAGTGGCAGCAAAGAGCAACTTAGAAAATTCATTACCTACTACGAGCTGAAAAATATTAGCATTGGAAGGAATATCTCCTTCGTATGACTCACGAAGATTTACCCATGTCTTAGCCCTGTCTGTAGATTTGAATATTAGGCCTCTGCCATATTTTTCTTGTGCCTGGTCCCAACCTGCCTTGGAAGCATCCCTTCTATCACCAACACCAAAGTAGATGATGTCAGTGTTTTGTGGGTCACAAACAATAGTTTGAATGGCCATTGAAGAGGTAGATGATGAAGAGGTCTTATTAGGAAAAGCATCACTTTCCACGTCGACCCATGTCTCTCCTCGGTCAGTACTCATGTTTAGTGACCCTCGGGTACCCAACAAGACAAGATTTTCGTCATCTGGATGTACAAATATTTCGGAGACATGATCTTGTGCTGTTTGATTATTCATGCGAAACCAAGACTGACCGTTATCATCACTGGCATACAGACCAGATACATCAACACCAACCCAAATTCTTCCTGTTTGATCAATTTCATAGTCCATAAGTGAACCACCAAAACCCAATCCTAATTGGGTAACCTGAGCCATCCCTACGAAGGATGATAATATGCTTATAACAAGTATGTTAATTTTCATCATTGCTTGTCAATTGTTTTTCTCTATCAATGTTTAACTCTCTCCTAACTGCACCTATACCTTGCGTAGCTAGATATAAGTAGGTTTTATCATTATTTTCATACACCTTAGAACGTCTAACAATAGAAAACTCTAAGTCTTCGGTGAAGTCTTCCCATTTGACTTCTCCGTTAGGTAATAGTTCTCCGTGAAATACACCATATCCGGTTTTTGGTCTGGACCAGCTATAATAATTAATGAAAATATGATTTTTATATGCTGTTAATCCTCCAGATAACAGGTTTTTAATATTAGTACTTCCGTACCATTTATTGTCTTTTAGATTAAATATGTCTTTTGGTGTCAAAATGGTCTTCCAATGTTTTCCTTGATCAACTGACATTAGCAAAGCATCGCCTTTCGCTTTATTAGCATCATCGCTTGCAACTGAACGAGTGACATAAAGTCGGCTTTGTCCTTGCCATTGCTCGGAATAAATATCGTTCATTTGATCTCCTTCTGCACTCATCAATTCGGTGAAGCTCCATAAATTTTCGTTATTCTTGACTCCTTTCCATATTCCACCCTTATTCCATCTAACGGTAATGTAAATTACATTTGGATCAATAGCGTCCGCCGCTATATCAAAAACAGATTCCCCTTCCAATGGAGTTCCCTTAGTTATATTTATAACGCAATCAGGTGATTTTGTTTTAATGTAAGTCGACAAGTCATTAATAAGTAGTACACCAACTTGGTCTTGTCCCAAATAAACTTGATTTTGATCGTGGGGGTTAACTTTGACTTTAAAGATTGTTTTATAACTCAACCCGGCCAGTTTTTTCTTAGTACCTCCAATGAATTCCCATTTGTCTTTTGGTGTATGCGTTTTTAACTTTTTGATAAATATTCCACCTGCATTTCCACCTGCTCCATAACCATGCATACCATGAGCTATCACAACAGGACCTGAGGGTAATAAACTAATGTCCGCGGCTTCACTTTTAGAAACCACTAAAGGTCTCAGCGGTCTCAAATCATTTGTCCAAGACTTACCATGGTCCCAACTTTCCACAAATCCATTATCAGCTTGACATTGTAGGACGTAATTTTCATGTGCTACGACATCAAAATCAAACGTACACGCAGCGCCTGTATGACGATAGGTTATAATTTTGGGATAGTTTTCAGTCTTGATGTTAAATGTATCTACAGGAGTGGAATACTTATTATACCAACCCTTTTGAGGCCAACCCTCTGTACTAGGATCACCCATAAACCATGTTTGAATACCTGTCGACCATAACTGTCGAGGCCACGACACCGGTGAATAATACGAAGTAAAAGCACCAGGTGCTGAATCGTCCCAACCTACGTCATATTGCCATCCATCACCATACCAAAAGACTCTCTCCCAAGTAAAGTCTTCCAATTCATTTTTCTTCCAAGTAAAAGTTCCTTCATAAAGCCCTTCTCTAACACCATTTTGACCAGAACCGACAAGTACCTTATGCAAACTATTGGACGAGCGTGGATCAACATGAGGTTTCCACCATCTCATCTTCTTATTGTTAATGTTAAAACCATTTTTAGAGACATCAATCCAATCCTCACCATCAGTTGCTCTTGCAAATACCATTGCGTTTTTTTTGTGCTTGTCTACAGTGAAACAACCATATAAGACCTTTCCATCGGGAGAAAGTCCAGTTCCTAGGCAATAGGAGGTATTCTCCGGTGACGCTGTTAATGTCCAACTTTGACCTCCGTCCTCGGAAATATATATACCCGAATTAGCGCTTAGCCATACTTTACTGGGGTCACTCTTGGCAATATGAAAGTTGAACGTTTCTAAACAACCGTCCTTAGCTTCATATTGAACAGCATTCCAAGAGTTCCCGCGGTCATTCGAAATGTAAATAACCCTTTCACCAGATGTCTTAACACCGGCGCGTTCTATGGTCTTCATAGATTCTTCCCGCCAACCTGGACCTACAAAAATTTGGTTCGTATTGTAAGGATTAATGTAAATATTGTCTATGCTAACCTCCCCAATATCATCTACAAAATCCCATGTATTACCTTCATCGTTTGTAATGTGTAAACCAACTACTGTTCCTGTGTAAATTCTTTTCTCGTCAACGTAATCAAAAGCAGATGACATCGAAAAAGGATGCTTTAATTCGTGACCTATGAAGTGCCAGCTACTTGCATAATCTTCCGATAAATAATGACCTTCCATATCAGAATGAAAGATCATTCTACCCGGACGATTTGGGTCAAGACTGACGTCTTGGACCTGACCTCCAAATCCATAATTAATACTTTCCCATTGTGCATTAGCAAGAGAAACAAAAGCAAAAAGGCATAGAATAGCAATCAATAAACGCATGAAGCAATTGAAATTATGTAACCAAAAACTAATCGTTGTGAACAAGTTATCTTACCAAGTCAACATTTTTTGTTGATGTGGATATAGTTTTAGAATAGTGACGTTTGTAAAAATAGTTAAAGAACACAAATCTTCGCTCATCAGCACTAATTTCCTGTCGAACGGAATTCTTGCGGGGTGCGGCCTGAACTGCAAACGACAGCAAGTGACTGGCAAATTCTTATCCGTGTTCATTTGCGTTCATTCGCGGTAG
>CAYMST010000285.1:0-6052 GCA_964393115.1 uncultured Roseivirgaceae bacterium
ATTGGGATCGATCAAAATGGTCAAGTATTGATTTACTGTCATCGCATGGAAATGGGACAGGGAATCTTTCAAGCAGTACCCACCGTTATTGCCGAAGAACTGGAGGTTGAAATTGATCAAATTAAAATAGAACTCGCCTCTGGAGATCCAACTGCATATGGCAGACAAGATACTGGCGGCAGTACTAGCATCAGGAAAGGGCTTTTCCCGCTTCAGCAGATAGGCGCTACGGCCCGAGAAATGCTCATCCAAGCCGCTGCAAATAAATGGGAAATCAGTGCCAATAACTGCTACGCTAAACTCGGGAAAGTATTTAACTCCCAAACGAAAGCGTCATTCCATTATGGAGAGTTAGCGCAGGATGCGATGCAATTGGAAGCCCCAAAAGAAGTTCGCGTTAAAAAGAAGGGTGAATTTAACCTTATCGGGAAGTATACGAAACGGCAAGACATCAATTATAAAATAGATGGATCAGCGAAATTTGGGATGGATATCGTAGTACCGAACATGGTATATGCCGCAGTGCTACATTCTCCTCAAATACAAGGAGAAATAGAATCAATCGACGATCAGGAAACGCGAAAGGTTACTGGAGTCTTAGATGTAGTTCCAATCACTAGAAGAGTCTTTCACCAAACCTTTCATGCCGTAGCTATTGTTGCGAAGAGTTACTATGCAGCTTACTTAGGAAAAAGAAAACTCAAGTTAACGTGGAAGGGCGTTGAGAATAAAGATTTTAACACAGAAAGCTATCTAGACACCAAACGTGAATTAGCGAAAAACTCTTCTAAAAGCATCTCAAAGCAGTCAAATTTCGATTCTCAGTTGCGGACTGCAGATGAAATCATAGAAGGCGAGTACTACACTCCGTTTCTAGCTCATGCTCCTTTGGAACCGCAAAATGCAACCGTTCGCATCAACGAGGATGGTAGCTGTGATCTATGGACATCCACTCAGTCTCCAAATAGTGTACAAAACGATGTAGCCGGTTTTCTTCAAATTCAAAAAGAAGATGTGCGCATACATCCACAGTTCATTGGCGGCGGATTCGGAAGAAGACTATTCCGTGACGTACAACTAGAGGCTGTAGACCTCGCCAAGAAAATTGGTAAACCCATCAAGTTGATATGGGACAGGGAAAATGATATGACCCAGGGACCTGTGCGACCAGGAACGTATTCACACCTCACCGCAACGTTTGACGCAAAAAACGACTTAACTGGTTGGAGGCATTCCATGTCTGCTCCTTCTATTCGGGCAACCGTTGGAAAACAAAAACCCGGAAAAGGGTTCGTGGATATGGGACATATGTGGGGCGTCCGAGACAGCTATTATACCAAAAACATTGACTATGAAGCCCGGTATGCTTACGCTGAAGCGCCCACAGTTTTGGGATGGTGGCGATCGGTAGCCGCAGGAAATAACTGTTTTCCAGAAGAATCCTTTATCGATCAAATCGCTCGAAAAAAAGCAATGGATCCATTCGATCTACGACTTGAACTATGCACCGACGAACGCATGATTCGGTTTATGAAGTTTTTTAGGGAAAAGTCTAATTGGGACAATTTGGATCAGCAGGGAAAAGGGTTGGCCGTGTCCAACAGTTTCGAGTGCTATGCAGGCCACGTCGTTTTGGTATCCCGAAAAAATGGGAAAGTCGTGATCGATAAAGTAATTGCGGGAATTGATACAGGGCTGTATGTAAGTCCGGACGGAGTTAAATCTCAAACCGAAGGGAATATCATTATGGCACTAACGGCGACCATAAAAAGTGAAATAACGTTCCAGAACGGAGTAATTGAACAAACAGACTTTTCTGATTTCCCGCTACTAAGAATTGGCGAAACCCCTGAGATCGAAATTCATATCATGGAAAACAATGAAAAGCCCGGTGGTGCAGGAGAACCTACTTTACCCCCGCTTGCACCTGCGTTGACGAACGCGATCTTCGACCTGACCGGAAAGCGTATTTCAAAGATTCCATTTGACCTCAAGAAAGTTTGATGAACGAACTACAAACCATTCTTGACAAAATAGATCGAGCCGAAAATCAGCAATCGCTGGGTATCGCGACGGTCATAAAAGTCGAGGGATCATCGTACAGAAGGGTCGGAGCCATGATGCTTTTTGAGGGAAATGGAAAGTGGTCCGGTGGCATAAGTGGCGGATGCCTGGAAGGAGATGCACTAAAACGTCTTCAAGAGGTGATCAAAACAGGAGTTTCTACTATCCATCGTTATGACACTAGCGACGACGACGAGGCTAGCATTGGTGCTGCCTTGGGCTGCAATGGGGTCATCCACGTCTTACTGGAAAAGCTTGAAACCGAAGATCCATTCTTTAAAAACGTCCAGAAATGTCTGCTGGCCAGAAAAGAAATCGTTGTATCTTTTGTGTACGATCTACCTAAGCAAAAGCTTTATGACAAGATCATCTATGATGGCAAGCATTTCGTTTCTCAAAAGGAACCAAACGACATATCCCCATCTGTCCAGCAACATTTTGAGCAACAAAGTAATGGCCTAAGCTCAACGGTGATCAATGGTACAGCATTAGAAGTATCACACCGGTTTTTGTCACCTCCTATTCAGTTATTCATCTTCGGAGCAGGAAACGATACCATCCCAGTCGTACAGATGGCCGAGGTATTAGGCTGGGAAACGATGATTGCTTACAACTGCCATGCACAACTGCTTCCCTTACGATTTCCTAAATCCGCAAGTCTCAAGTTCGTTTCTCCAAAATCATTTGCTCAAGAATGTTTATATGACCAACGTACGGCCATTATACTCATGAGCCATAGCTATCAAAACGACCTTGATGCCTTCAAGTCTATTTTGAAAACGGGTAAAACACCGAGCTACCTCGGGGTACTAGGCCCTAAAAAAAGAACTTATAAAATGCTCAACGAGCTTGGTATACCGTATCCAGAATACCTTAAAGCGCCCGTCGGACTGGAAATTGGCGCCGAAGGACCTGAGGAAATTGCCTTATCGATTGTCTCAGAGATAAAAGCTGTGCTATCAAACTCCCCAGCTACTCCCCTTTCACAGAAGTCATCTCCAATTCACGATAGAAGTGAGCAAGTAATCAAGGAAGAGATCTTTTTGGATATCGTATGACGAAGGGAATAATTCTAGCTGCTGGTGCTTCCTTTCGACTTGGTCATCCTAAGCAATTGGTAATGCTTCCTAATGGACTGACTGTTCTTCAAAACACTGTTCAATGTATGCTTTCAAATGACTTAGAAACATACGTTATTCTTGGTTCCAACTCCGAGTTGGTCTCAAATTCACTTAAGGAATATAACGTAAAAACACTGATCAATGAACAGTGGTCAAAAGGCATGGGAAGCTCTATCGGCTACTCCATTTCTAGTATACCGTCGGAGACAACTTCTGTGGTTATTTCAGTTTGCGACCAGCCCTATCTTGACCGGCACATTATTCAATCATTAGTCGATACATTTCATTCGACAGATTCGTCAATTGTTGCTTCGCAATATAGAAATGGAAAGATTGGTGTTCCTGCTATATTTGATAAAAGCTTATTTCCGAAATTAATTCAACTATCTGGTGACATGGGTGCCAAAAAACTCATTCGAGAAAGTTCTTCAATCACCACAATTGACTTTCCAAAAGGTGAAGTTGATATAGATGAAAAAAAAGATATTAACTTTTATAAATAACTCTTTTAGGTCCCTAAGAGAAAGACTTTTTAGTCCGGTTATTGCAAATCCTAATCCAACTTGAGCTCTGCTAATGCTACTCCCTTTATTTTTTCAAAGATCCGAGCGTTCAATTTTATAGTGGCGATATAGGGTTGACCTACAATCAATTCAACAGATTTGGTCACCACTACTTTCTTCTCTTTCACATCAACGATTGATTTGTATGGGATCAGTATTGGAGGATGAAACATCCTAAATAGAAATGTAGGCCTAAGATAGATACCTACATGATTACACTTCAGAACCAACGCATTTTGATAACTGGCGCCATTTACCCCTGCGCTGATAACACCAATTTTCTTACCTACGAAGTCCTCGCCAAAGCGAAAGTGCTCCACCAAATCAGCCCAACCTACTTTAGCAATAACATAGGTTACGAAAACCCACATCCCAATAAAAATGGGGAAGAACAAAAGTGCCATAAAATCCATATGTATTTAAATACGTGATCAAACTTGTTTTAGAAGTCAAATTCATAAAAAAACAACGTTACTTTCGACGAACTTATTCATTATATGGAAGTCATACCACAGGATAATTATACAAGAAAGTTGGTTCGAATGACTCATGGCTAGACTTTACTTCAGCTCTTAAATAGACTTAATATTAGGAGTAGAAGGTAAACCGTAAACACTTATACCTGACAGACTCTAACTAAATCAATCCACACTTCGCGAGTTGATTTTAAAAGAACCCACTTTTGTTTAGCAACTCAAAACGACAAAAATCTACAAATAAATAACAAAACTTATACATACCTAACCATTGAAATTCGAAAAACCAATTATTACATTTGACTATATTTATCTAAGAACCCTCAAACACAATCCACATGAAATTATCTCTTATCATTTCAAATAGGCGTCTGGTATGGTCTTCCAATCCCTTATCACAGGATAAAGCAAAGCGGTCACTTTAAAAAAAGAGATTAACCTTTCTTTTTAATCAATAAAGGAAAAAAACACATCTTGCTCCTATGCGCCATCCTATCATTTACTTAAAAGAGTCGAGCACAAAAACACTTGTCATTGAGTGAGTATATAAACAAATATTGCAGCACTAGAAGCACTATAACCATAGCAATATCGCACATAATACTATTGCTTTTGAGTTATCACTCTTTATTATCTCAATCTATCAAAGACAAGAATAATTTAGGAAAAATAAACTGGGGACCGCTGTCCAATATCTACATTGGCATGAGTTATGATGAATTCGTTGGCTATTGGGATTATCGCCTATTGGACAGGTTAGAATATTTCAAAAGCAAATATAAAGATAACCTAGAGATCAATATGCCAAGCCTGCAAATCATGATTGACTCAGTTGTTGGTCCAGCACTGGAACCTGTAAAGCCCATGAAATCTGGTGGACAGATCGAAGAAACATTTGAATTACTCAATAATAACCGATTTAAGTTCATCGAAATTGATTTTTCTGAAAATGTGGCGTTATCATCATTTTGTCCCACTTGTCCAAACTCAATTAACCAATACGACGATACGGTCTCTACTGCTATATTTTGGTTTCATGAAAATAAGCGAGACACGGCCTTTCAACTTTGGAGAGTCGATGTCACATTAAAAAATAGAGATGAACTAAACCTTAAAAACTTCATTAATGATCAAACGAAGTTTTTCAAAACAAACGTTTCAACAACAAGCCAAAAACAAACTTTTCATTATTTAAGCGCCATTGGCAGCAACGGTTTTCAAAACGTCTTACATCATGTAGCTGATGATATTTATCTGAGCAACCTGGAGGGAATTCCTGAAGGAATGGAAAGGATCATTAACAAAAGCGTAGATTCTGTTCAAAACGAGCAAATTAGGATTAAAAACCAAATCGAAGAACTCCAAAGTGTGTATGATCTATTTACTTACTACAACTTCGAAAAAGCATCTAGGTTGGTTTGTCCCATGATCAAGAAGGACTCTTTTTCATCTGGCTTAGCTCCATTTCGAAATGACATACTTGAATTAGCTAGACAAACAGGTTTTTGTACTAAGGACGAGCGCTATTTAGCAACCGCCGATATTTTGAAATCCTTGGAACATTATGTCGAGTTTGGGTTAGCGGAAAAAATGGAAAGAAGATATGCAGAAATATACTTTCTGGTGGATCAATATCGTGAGTTGAAAAAAATATTAGCGAAGTACATTAGAAGAGGAAGGTTTAGCAAAAACATAAAAATCAACAAAATTGATTCCGTTTTAATGACCCATCAGGATGAATTGCCGGAAATTATAAAACGTGCACTTTCGGGAAAAGATACCTCACGGATATACATTACCCCGAACATTTTCAACACAATAATCGGCT
>CAYMST010000286.1:0-6050 GCA_964393115.1 uncultured Roseivirgaceae bacterium
AGTTTGCACTTTGTGAAAAGGGAATAACTTTTTATTAATCTAAAACAGCGTCCTTATGATGGGAAAGTTATATAACACTATATTATCGATTCTTATATTATTTACATTTATCCATACCAATGCGCAGAAGTGGCAATCGCGTAATCCTGGAGCCGGAGGTAGAGTACAAGGAGTATCTTGTGATCCAAATACCGCGGGAAGAATGTTTGTCGCCTCGGATATGGAGGGGTTTTATTACTCTAATAACTATGGAACCACATGGAATTGGGCTGCAGAAGATCTCCCTTCAGCTTTTATCCTCATGGCGACGGGCCGTGGAAACAAGTTTTATGTCGGTCATGCGAAGGGGTTAAGTATCTCTACCAATAAAGGTGGGGCGTATACACATGTGAATATTACAGAAGACAAAATGATTGGGGTGATTGAAATTGCTCCGTCAAATACGAATCACATTTATTGTGGTGTCAATTGGAGAGGTAATGACGGTCATCTATCGCATTATCCGCAAACTACTAGTGGACCTCGAGAAATATATTATTCACACAATGGTGGTACTAGTTGGGAAAAATCTTCATGGAAAACAGGTAATGGTGATCCACGTGTTCATTCAATTACGGTTGATCCTACTAATACTAATGATGTACTAATTTCTACGGCAGATGGCCTATATCGTTCAACCAACAAAGGTGATAACTGGAGTTTGATCGCCAAGCCTAGTGGTACCCAAGGTAATGCTTGCTGGGGAGCAGACCTGACAGTGGGTGGAAATTGGCTTTATGCTATTTACCGAAAAGGAGGAAGATCTGAACTGTTCGTGAAGCAATATCCAAATGGTGGATGGCAATCATTAGGTCATGGAGGATGGCCGACTCATAACATGTGGCAACCAGAGGTTTTTCAAAAGTCTGGTAATGATCACTACGTGCTAATAGGTCAGCATGATCAAAATCCAAACGAAGGTCTTCACGAAGGACGTTTTACAGTAAGCGGCAATAATGTGTCTGGTAGCTTTACAGAAATACTTACTCATAACGGAGGCGATAATCAGCTCAGTTATGATATAGGTTGGAATTATTATGCGGCTAACTGTAGAAACAACACTTACTATCCTGGAAATTGGAATAATGCACATACACGAGGAGTTTTCACTCAAGTTCAACAGTCTTACTTCACTGGTGATGCAGCAGACGGGAATACTGACTGGAGAATCGTGAGTAGTGGATATGTCAAAACGCAAAATAATATTGATTTCTATCGCAGTAGAGGGACAGTGTCTACGTTTACGTATGATGTTGCCGTAAACGGTAGCTATATAATCCAAGGGCAAGCGGATAACCTAGCAATGGAGAGTTGGGATAATGGAGGATCATGGGTACAAGCAAGGACTACTCATGGAGTGCAAGACGGTCATGCCGTACATGTAATTCCTTCTAACCCTGCTATTGTTTTGATGGATGCCTCACCAGGTTTCGGTGGAGGAAACTCTAACGGGGATTCGAAGGTTCTATATAAAGAAATTTCGAATAACAGCCCTAATCACAACTGGGAAAGGTTAGGCTCGAATAACAATAAGAAAGGGCTTCCATCAAGTAGAATATGGCATTTTTATGCGGATCCGAATGATTATAAAAGGATCTATGCACTGACGAATGTAGGGCTATATATCTGTGATGATATTGTAAACTTGATTGAAAATGGATCTCCTAATTTCAGGAAAATAGGAACAGGTTCAACAAGAGGACATGATCTGTCATTTGACCCTGATAACTCTAATATTGTTTATTACAAAGACAATCAGGGAATTCATAAAGGAACTAGATCGGGTAATAACTATTCATGGACACACATGACCAGGAGCTCGGGACAAACAAGTAATTTGAACTGGGGTGGTTTAGCCGTTGTAAAGGCAGGCAGTAATAAATATGTCTACACCTATGAGCGGTATAAAGGAATAGTACGTGCAGGATTTAATGATACGCAGTTTGAGGCCACAGCAATATTGGCCGATAACGATATCTTTACGGTATTGGATGAGCCAGATTGGTTTGACGCCAGTCATATGGTCATCACACCTAGTGAAATGGAAGTTCAGGGTAATAAGATTTACTTTACTTATTCTGTTTGGGAAGATGTAAGATGGTCTTTTGGCGTAATACGAGGAACGGTAGCAGCTAATGGGAATGTCACATGGCAAGACTGGACCAATGATATTGATTATGCTGTTGCAAGAAGGGTCAAAGCGTACAATGGAAGATTATACTTAGCTACCCAAGGTGGTGGAATACAAGTCCGAAAGCTGAATGGAGGTAATGCAGATGCGCTTCCTGCCATCAATGAAAACGGAGCGCCGGTTGGGTCTGGAAGTAGTGGTGGATCTAGTGGCGGTGATAACGTTGGAGAAACTTCTACACCTGTAGGAAACTGTAATGCCACAAGTAGTGGAGGCAAGCCAAACCCTCCATGTAATTTCTTTGCTGAGGTGATCAGCAACACGGGTGTGAAGCTTCGTTGGGATGATAACTCTAACAACGAAACAACATTTGAATTTCAAAAGTACCTTCAGGGTGACCAGTGGAGAGGTGCTGGATCGTCAAATGCCAATACGGAACAAATTGATAGGCTTGGTTTAGATGACGGTGAAAGCTATAAGTTTAGAATACGGGCTAAAAACAACAGTGGAGCTTCAGTATGGGTAGAAATGCCAGAATGGATAGATCTAGACGGAGTAGGCGGAGGATCATCTTCCGGTGGATCAAATAATGGTGGTAGTAACACAACTAGTCCAGTAGGAAACTGTAGTGCAACGAGCAATGGTGGTAAGCCGAACCCTCCTTGTAGTTTCACAGTAGAAGTACTTACCAATAGATCGGTTAAGTTGGTTTGGAACGATAACTCGAATAATGAGTCAAACTTTGAGATTCAAAAGTTCGTGCAGGGAGATCAATGGAGAGGTGGAGGAAGCTCAGCTGCTAATACCACTAATATTATCCGAAATGGTCTTGATGAAAACAAGAAGTATAGGTTTAGAATACGGGCTAAAAACAACAGTGGTGGTTCGGTGTGGGTAGAAGCCCCGCAAGTAGACCTTGCTACCGCAGCACGATTTGCTAGTCCAAGTCAGGTTTCTGCTCCATTTATGACGATATATCCAGTTCCAAGTACTGGTGCTATTACAGTGACTTCTAGTATGGACGCCCCGGCGGTAATTATTAACGCTACGGGACAAAGAGTAAGTTTAGTAAACTTAAAGAAAGGAGAGACTAACCTAAACCTTTCGCATTTGAATAGGGGAGTTTATATGTTATTGTCCGAGAGGACTAGAGAACGAATTCGTTTCGTTATCGAATAAACGTAAAACTTTCACAACGACTTAACTTAGTTGCTAGGCGTTTTGTAAAACAATGTTTTCCGAAGCGCCTTTTTTTGTTTCCTAAGGAGGAGACATTATCCGTTAAAAACGTATCCATTCGAGTTGACTTATTCATCAAGAAGGAACGGTTTCTTTTATTTAAGCATGTTCCGATTTTGGAAAGACAAATGCTTAACATATGAAACAATTAATGACTTTTCTCATAGTCCTGTTCTGTACTATGAAGCTTTTTTCTTTAGAAAAATACACTTTTGATATTCAAGAGATTCCTTTTAGTGTTTATGGGTCCTATCTGGTGATATCCGCTGATGAAGAGGATCATGAGTTATACCTACGCGAGGTAAGCGGTAAATATGCCTGGGGAGATGATCGTATTTTTAAGATTGAAGCCATAAACGAATCAGGTACTAAGGTGGCTTTTGATAACTATCAAGCTACACCTGGACTGCTACAGGCGCATACCGCAAACGGAATTGTGCAACTAACGATTGAGGGATACAAGACGCTCCGAATTCGATCTACGGAAAAGCTGAGTATCAGACTTACCAAGAAATCAGAAGACCCTAGAATGTGGGAATGGACGATTCCAGTGGATCAAAATACGTATCGTATACATGGAGGGTTTGATAAATATGGACTTGTAGGGATTCAAGGAAAGGTAAACAAACTCAAAGGAGAGCGATTTGTAAAGGTGGATGGAGAAATTGCTCAAGAAAACGATCGCAATCAGCGCGTATGGTCGCAGTTTAAGGTCGACCCTGATAAAAATGGCGTTGTTGATATAGCTTTAGAACGCTATACCGGGGGCTGGAAGAAGCGAACATATGGTGATTTTAATAGATGCGTAGATTATCAGAGCGAAAGCTACGAATCTTTTTACCAGCGATATCCAACTGTTCCAAATGCATATTTGCCAGGTCTTCGTGAAGCTAGTTATGTGAATTGGAGTAACGTTGTGGACAAAAGAGGGGTGCTCACCAGGCCAGCTATGTTCATGTCCAAGAAACTTATGCGTCATGTATGGAGTTGGGATAATTGCTTTAACGCCATGGCATTATCCTATGGGAATAAGGACCTGGCATGGGATCAGATCATGCTATTCTTTGATAAGCTTGATGATACCGGAGCTATTCTAGATTTTATGAATGATCATCATGTACAAATTGATTTTGTGAAGCCTCCTATTCATGGCTGGACGTTGCGAAGAATGATGGAGATATCGGATATGATCGATGTTGATAGGGCGAATGAGATCTATACACCCTTGTCCCAGTGGACGAATTACTGGTTCGATTATTTGGACGATGATCAAGATGGCATTCCTCAATACAATCATGGGTGTAACTCAGGTTGGGACAATAGTACCGTTTTTGATGTAGGGTATCCCGTAGAGAGTCCAGAGTTATCGGCTTATCTAGTATTACAGATGGATGTGTTATCAGAGCTGGCTACATCGCTTAGTAAAGCTAATGAGGCAGCATTATGGAATAAAAGGGCTGATGAACTCCTGGCTTTACTGATCAAAGAGTTTTGGACGGGAGAGCAATTCAGGGCTCATAGAAGTGGAGATGGTGAGTTCAATGCGAAGAGTCAATCCCTACAGAATTATATGCCTTTGGTATTGGGCAAGCGTTTGCCAGTGGAGATAAGGGAAAAGCTACTGGTTAACTTTCAAAAAAGTGGTCTGATAACTGATTATGGTCCTGCTTCAGAAGCTCCACAAAGTGATCTCTATCAGGAAGATGGTTATTGGAGAGGAGCTGTTTGGCCATCATCCACCTATTTGATTGTGGATGGTATTCGGCGAAGTGGTAATGAGTCATTGGCAAAGGAGCTTGCGGAGAAGTTTAGTAAAATGTGCTTGAACGAAGGGTTTAGAGAAAACTATGTGGCGACAACAGGCAAAGGATTACGTGATTATGGATATACTTGGACCTCAAGTGCTTTTATTCTTCTTGCTCATGAATACTTGATGTCAAATGAATAAGAAGTATCTAAATCTTTGTGGATATATCCTTTGCTTGTTAATAAGTTCTGCAAGTAGTGCTCAGGAAGGAATATATGAAATAGAGAAAACCTCTGAAGCGATTGTAGTAGATGGTGTAATGAACGAGGCTGCCTGGGAATCAGCTAATAGTGTTATATTCATAGATCCCAGATATGGTTCTTCAAGTGACTCTTTACAGCGCACAGAACTGAAAATGCTTTGGAATGACACGATTATTTTCGCTTCATTTTCCTGTCAGGATAAGCATATAGAGGTCGAGCATTCTGGACGAGACGCTCCCGTGTATGAAGATGACTGCGTGGAGTTGTTCTTTACTCCCGTAGCGGCTTTAGACTCTTTTTACTTTGGATTCGAGATGAATGTTCTGAGCGGGTTAAATGATTTTATTTTTCTACCACACCTTACGCCTGATAAGAGTTATATCATTCACCCTTACAACCCAAACGGGATCATGATGGAGGGGAAGGTAGATGGAACGATAAATGATGCTACAGATATGGATAAAGGCTGGACTTTTGAAGTGGCTATTCCAATTCGTTCTTTCGCCATTTTAACGGATGATTTTGGTCCAAATTCTGGGACTTGGAAGTTTCAAGCAGCACGCTGGGATTATAATGACGGACAGAAAATTTTAGGCACAGCGGCTTATACCGGAGTCCAAGACCCTCATGT
>CAYMST010000287.1:0-6014 GCA_964393115.1 uncultured Roseivirgaceae bacterium
GTTGCTTTTGTGACCGTCGTATTTCACAACTTAGCACTAGCCGTACTGATAGGGGTAATACTAGCCGCATTAGAGTTTGCCTGGGATAATGCTCTTCGCATTAGAGCTCGCAAACGTACTGATGAGAACGGCATAAAGCACTATGATATCTATGGACCATTGTTTTTTGGTTCTACGGCAGTGTTTGCTGAAAAGTTTGATATCAAAGAAGACCCCTCGAAGATCGTAATTGACTTTGAAGAAAGCCGCGTTGTCGATCAAAGTGGTATCGAAGCCATCAAAAAGCTAAATGATAAGTATCGCGCTGCTGGTAAAGCGGTTTCGTTCGTGAATTTATCGCAAGACTGTAAAGAGCTTTTAGCAACAGCTAAGCTTGATGTCACCATCGACCCTGACAAGCCGAAATTTGGCGTGGCATACGATTATTAGCAAAAGATAAAGACTAGTGGAGTAGCTAGACTCACTCCACTAGTCTTCCACTTAGTCTTAGCAACTCCACTTCCGCTCGCTTTAAATCTATCCGGGCTTCATTTATTCTGTTCTTAAAGTTAACGAGGTTCAATTGTGCCTGCCGCAATTCAATATTCGTAATAATTCCCAGGTCATAAGATCTTTTTGAGTTCTCATAATTTTTGATAATCCTAGGAAGTATATCTTCTGTGGCTAGCAATAGCTTTTGACTAATTTGGTAATTCTCTAAGGCTACCTGAAAGTCTTTGCTCACGAGGTTAATAGCCTCTTGTTTTTGAAGTTGACGATTTTCCACTTCCAATCGTCCTCTTTGCACTCGATTATTTCTTTTTCCACCGTCAAATACGTTGAATGATAATCCTATAGTACCACTTGGACCAAACCCTTCACGAAACTGGTTAAAAGCATTACCATTATTTGAGTTTCTGGACCAACCTAATCCTCCTCTAAAAAATATTTGGGGGTGGCGCGCTGCCTGAAACGTTTTATAATCCAAAAGTGTCAGCTGTTCATTTGCATTTGCTCTGGAAACCAAGGTGTTCTTCAGCAAAAAATCAGCTCTTAAATCCACCTCTTTCAGATTACTCATAAGCTCAAGGTCAGACGCTAATCTGATATCATCAGCGTACGCTTGGCGTCCCATGAGATAAAGTAGGTTTTTAACAGCACTTATTCTGGCTTGTTGTGTTTGAATGATAGTAATGCTATCCTCCGCGAGACTTACTTCAGCATTTAAGGCATCTAACTCTGTTGCTGAGCCTGCTTTTACCCTTCTTCGTATTTGATCAAGTCGTTCTCTTGAATAAATGAATGATTCGCGAGCTACTTTGATCCGTTGATCAGCAGAAAGTGCATCTAGATAGGTTACGATTACAGAGGATACCGCGCCTTCTATTTCGCGTCTTCTTTCAATGTCTGTAAGAATTACCCTGTTTTTTAAAGCGTCATATCTGTAAAACATGGCCAGGCCATCGTAGAATGTATAGTTAAGCCCAACGGATGCAGAGGTATTCCTGTCCTTTGAGGTAAAGGTCACTTCAGTGCCATCAAATTGTTTTGATCGCGTATCGTTTAAACTTCTGCGATGACTCACATCCAAGTTTACAGATGGAAGCATGCCAGCATTACCCATGGTGACTTCCTTTTCCACGGTTTCGAGATTCTTTGAAGCGATTTTGACACTATAGTTCTTACGAATAGCTTCTTGTACTGCCTGCTCTAAAGAAACTGTTTCGAGGCCTTGCGCTAAAACCGAATGGAATGAAAAGAAGGCTGTAAGGACCAATGAAACGGCCATTAATTTAGCATTCATAAAATTAAAGGTTAAAATTTCTTCTTTAGCTGTGGCACCTGTTTCTTGAGGGTAACGCTTTCATCAATTCCATTCTCTATATGAATGTGAATTCCATCCGAAAGACCAGTTTTTACTTCTACTTTCTCAAAAACATCCTTTGATTTTTCAATCTCAACAAAGATCTTATCTCCTTCAAAGAGCAATTCGCGTTCATTAATAGAAAGTACATTGGGCTTTTGACTTAAAAGTATATCCGCATTTGCACTATATCCCGCTCGTAGAAAAACCCCTTCTACTAATTCTATGGCAGCTTTAACTTCAAAGTTTACTGCACCTTCTTCTTCGACACCTTTTGGAGATATATACTCCAGTACGGCATCAAACTTCTGATCTTCCAAGGCTGCTACCTGAATCGACAGCTTCATTCCTTCCTTTATTTTGCCAACTTCAGACTCATCTATACTTCCCTCAAAGACCATTTCTTTCATATTGGCCACAAAGGCAATAGTCGTTCCCGCATTGAAGTTATTGGTTTCCGTGACGAAGTTTCCTTCCTCCACCGGCACATCCAGAATCAAACCCGCAGCCGTTGCCTTCACCAAGTTGGTCGAGTTCGAGGCATTCTTCGTTGCTCCTTCTTTAATTAGTTGCAAGTTGTTCTCCGCAGCCTCTACTTCTTGCTGAGTTAGTTTGAAATCTAACTGAAACCGGTTGTAGTCAAAGTTGGTAATCACCTTTTGGTCATAGAGCTGTTTTTGCCGATCCAGTTCTTGCTTTGCATTATTAAAATTAATCTTAGCTTGCTTCAGACGGGCCTGCGCATTGTTGAGACTCACCACATTGGGGATAATTCTAATTTTCGCTATTAGATCCCCACTGGCTACTTCCTGGCCTGGCTCCACAAACACCTTGTCCACTACGCCACTTACATTCGCTTTCAGTTCGATTTCTTTTCTTGGGACAATGGTTCCAGTGGCGACAGTTTTTAAAATAATATCCCGCTTCTTAGGCTTGACTGTTTCATATACTTCCACAGGTTTTTGTGATTTAGAATAGAAAAAATAGCCCAGGTAGATGCCAGATGCTAACAGAAATAGTAAGAGCAGAATGCCAATTAGTTTTTTCATTGATTTATTATATTAAGCGACAATAGCCTCGTATGAGAACCATAATTCGATTTCATCATACCTACCGTCAATATTCTTATTTATTCTTTTCGCAATGCCTCAATTGGATTTATTCGTGTTGCCTTAATCGCAGGCATTATGCCCGCCAGAACACCAGCAATAAGTAGTGAAAAAAGCCAGACCAGGGCAGTTTTTGGTTCAATATTTGGGTTTTTGAACATTCCGGTTTCAGCTCCACTTACCTCTAACCCAACCCTTAGTAGTTCGATAATTCCCAATCCAAAAAACAATCCTAAATAACCTGCTATAGCTGTTATAAAAATTGACTCTTGCATAATTAGTCCTATGATAGCGCTTGGTGTGGCACCAATTGATTTTCGAATGCCAATCTCTTTGGTTCGCTCACGAACAACGATTAAAAGGATGTTTGAAATACCAATGATACCTGCCATCAAAGTACCAAGTCCTACAAAAAGTACCAATGCCGAAATACCATTGAATAGGTTGTCAATTTTGGAAACTTCCTTTTGAAAGTTCCATCCTCCTACCGCTTTTTGATCCTCTGGGTGAATTTGATGTCTTTCTCTCAATACTCTCTTTATGCCATCCTCTACACTTTGTACAGAGACGCCTTTCCGCGCGGTATAAGAAATTCTATTGAGTTTATCCCCGCGATTCATGACGACCCTAAATGTAGAGGCCGGGATAATCATCCTTTTCTCCTGATCCTTGGCTCGCTCATCCTCTCTCAATGACTCATAAATACCAACTACCTTAAAATTGGAGCCTCTGAACTTAACATATTTACCAATTGGGTCCACTCCAGAACTGAAAAGAAGTTTTTGTGCTTCCTTTCCTATCACAGCAACTTTACGCCATTGATCAAAATCATGTTTATTGATAAATCGACCTCTATTAACGTTTACAGATTCTATGAATAGGTAGTCAGGATACTCACCTTGCACTTTAATGGCCGCGGAATTATCTCGAAAGACGACAGCGTTCTTTCCACCTACCGACCAGTTTTCATAGCGACCAACAATTAATTCTATGCCGTCGACCTGCTCCCTAAGGATATCCACATCTTTAATATCGAAGGCAAACTTCCTTCTAGCTTTAAACCCGTTATAAGGTTTAGTAGTGCGACTAGTCCAAATAAAGCCTGCATTGGTTGACCATCCCTTGAAGCCATTCATGACACCTTCTTTTAACCCATTTCCTGTTCCTGTTAAAATAAGAATCATGAAAATACCCCAAAAGATACCGAACATGGTAAGTGCGGTGCGTAGCTTATTCTTTCGAATCGTGCTGAATATTTCCTGCCACTTATCGTAGTCAAACATATCTATTACCTCTCTGAATAGTTAATTGTACACAATGGTGAAATATGGTGGATCTGTGGAATTCTTAAAAATCCTCTGATTGGCATGTTTTGGTTATCACTATTCATCTCTAAGTGCTTCAATTGGGTTAACCTTAGCTGCTTTTTTAGCCGGAAAATATCCTGCGAGTAATCCTGAAATGATAATGAGCACAAGTGCTCCAAAAGTTGTTGTAAAATCTACTTGAGGATCCTTAAAAAATGTGCCGGTTCCTCCCGCACTATTCAACAGCTCTGTGACTAACTCGAGGATTGAAAACCCAGCAAGCAGACCGATATAACCCGAAATAAAGGTGATGGTAACCGATTCCATTAAGAACAATCTTATAATAGAGTTGGAGGTTCCTCCTAATGCCTTGCGTAGTCCAATCTCTCGCGTACGCTCTTTGGCCACAATCATCATGATATTACTAATCCCAACGATACCGGCAATGATAGTACCGATTCCCACGAACCAAAGAAATAATCGTACTCCCGATAGTGTATCAATAATCTGCTTGAAATGCTTGAACTTATTCCACGAGCCAATAGCGGCTTTATCTTCCAGAGACACTTGATGTCGTTCTGCAATTAGCTTTTTTGCACTCAATAGAACTTCCTCACTATTGGAAACATCATTAGAGGTGAACGTAATGGTGATATTGTTTAAATGAGGTCTATTTTTATTAAGCTGCTGTGCTACCGTGACGGGTATATAGATTCTGTTTAACTCATTTTCACCTCCTGGATCTTCAAAAACCCCAATTACCCTAAAAAAGACTTTATTGATCTGAATTAATTCCCCAATTGAACGGTCTTCCCCGAAAAGATCTTCTTCAATTTTAGTGCTAATTAGGCATACTTTACGGGTCTTTGAAACATCCTGAGGATTTATAAAACGTCCCTCTAGTACTTCGACGGCTTCAATTTTATCAAAGTCTTTATGTACTCCCCAGACATTGTATGTGAAAATTTTGCCTTTGTACTTTGTAGTTGCTCCTCCCCAAACGTTATACCTTCCAGATATAAACTCTATACCATCCATACCATTTTTAATGGCTTTATAGTCCTCATTATTCAGATGTATTCGAGTGCCTGCTTTCGTCCCTTTGTAAGGTATTGAAGTTTGTCTTGTCCATACACCGCCGGCATTAACGGCGTCACTTGAAAATTCATGCTTGACACCATTGACCAGTCCACTTCCCGCACCAAGCAAGATCACAAGCATGAAAACTCCCCAAGCCACCGAAAAGCCGGTTAGAAAAGTCCTCAGCTTGTTTTGCTTAATAGTGTACCATATTTCTTGCCAGCTTTCCATTAACCCAGTTCTATTGAATCACTCATAATGGAACCATCTCTCAATTGAATCACACGGTCAGTTTCTTGGGAAATCTCCTTTTCGTGCGTCACAATAATTACTGTCTTTCCTTCCCCGTGCATCTCTTTGAACAATGTCATGACCTCTTCCGAGGTTTGGGTGTCCAGCGCCCCTGTAGGCTCATCCGCCAAAATCACTTTAGGGTTGGTGATTAATGCTCGCGCAATAGCTACTCGTTGTTTTTGACCACCGGATAGTTCACTAGGCATATGGTGTGCTCTATTTTCAAGCCCCACACGTTCTAAAAACTCCATGGCAATCTTATTTCGTTTTTTACGAGACACCTTCTGGTAATAAAGCGGTAAGGCTACATTTTCCTGCGCATTTTTAAAGCTCATGAGGTTAAATGATTGAAAGACAAAGCCAATCATTCTATTCCTAAAG
>CAYMST010000288.1:0-5950 GCA_964393115.1 uncultured Roseivirgaceae bacterium
TGTTTTTATAGGTCAAGTAGCCTCCAAAGCAGTAATAGCATTAAACCAACAATCTAGCTTATTATATATAAAGTTGATTTCAGCTTCAATGAATGTAACTGGAAACTTGATATTAATTCCAAGGTTTGGGATTCAAGGGGCGGCAATGGCAACCCTGGTATCGTACTCTTTTGCTCATTTCTTTGGATATTTATGTTTCGTTAAGACACGAAGAATATTTTTCCTTCAGCTCTCTGGAGTTTTATATCCACTAAAAATAGTGACAGATGCTCTTAAAAAAGGCTAAAAAAAAATTAAAAAACCCGGTAGTTAGAGACTTGGTAAATGGCGTGATTTACCACTTCAAGATGAGATATCTAACCGTTGGTAAAGTATATCCAGAGGTGGTTAATATGATGGCTAATGACATTTGTAACTCCAAATGCTCCATGTGCAACATCTGGAAGAGAAAACTGGATGATGACATTACTCCCTCACAACTTGAGCAAGTCCTAAAAGACGAACTCTTTAAAAATGTTAAGTTTATTGGTATTACCGGCGGAGAACCCACTTTGCGGGATGACTTACCCCAACTTTACGAGACAGCGTGCAAAACGCTTCCAAATTTAGTTGGCATGAGTGCCATTACTAACGCTATTAGGAATGAGGATGTAATAGAAAGAATAGAGAAGAGTGCTGAAATATGTAAATCTTATGGCAAGCGCTTTAGCTTTATGGTATCACTTGATGGTTACAAGGAAGTACATGACCTTCACAGGGGACGGGAGGGGAATTTCGAAAGTGCGCTTAGTGTTATTCGACATTTCAAGACAAATTCCGAAATTCCATTAGCAATCGGGTGTACTATTACAAAAGATAATGTTTGGGGGGTTGACGACCTGCTACACTTTATGAAAAAGGAAGGTATCTATGGACGTTTTAGAATAGCCGAATACATCAATCGGTTATATAACAATGACATAGAAGGTAAAATAAGATCATTTGATTCCAATGAAGTATATCAACTCTCCTTATTTTATCATAAGCTCTTAAAAACATACGAGTTTAAACCCATATATCGCAGGACATATAAAAGTGTATTGTCTATTCTTAACGGGGGCAAACGTACTATGGCCTGTCCTTACCAAGCGAAGGGTGTTGTACTAGATAGTAGAGGTCAACTTTTGTATTGTGCTCCAAAATCTAAAAATCTTGGAAGCACTCTACTAGATAGCGCAGTTAATTTATACCGTTCTAATTGGGATGAAAGAGAGAGAATCTTAGAGGAAAATTGTAATGACTGCATCCATGACTATCATGCAAGAGCAACCTTAACTGAGGCGAAAATTGCGCTAAAGGAGGAGTTTTATAAGCAGCTTCTGAGCTTTCGAGGTTATAAATACGCAAATAAATTTATTCCTCAAGTCTTTGGACAGGAACGTAAAGAGAAAGGAAATTATAAAACTATATTTATTACCGGTTGGTACGGTACAGAGACAGTTGGCGATAAGGCCATACTAGGTGGTATCGTCGACCATTATCGCAAGAAATTCGACAACGTTAAGTTTCTAATATCGGCTATATATCCATTTATAGTAGAGCAAACGATAAAGGAACTTGACTTGTATGATGCGGAAATGGTGCCAGTATTTGGAAGAGAGTTCTTTCGAAAAATTAGTTTGGCTGATGAGTTGGTAATGGGTGGGGGTCCTTTGATGGAGATTGGTTCACTTTCTATTCCTTTATGGGCATTTAAACTTGCCAAAAAACACAATGTCAAAACGGTCATATTTGGATGTGGAATTGGTCCTTTGTACACTGAGAAATATAAAAATTACCTACGCAAAATTTTGAAATACTCAGATGATGTAATGCTTCGTGATAATGATTCGGTAAAAGAGTTTGATAATTTAATGGGCCTCAACTATCGAGTTAAGGCTGTTGCGATAGAGGACCCTGCTTATGACTATTTGAATCAAGTGGAGAAAAGAATAGAGGTAAAACCTTCAAACCATTTGGCTTGTTTTATCAGGAATTGGCCATTTCAATACCGTGGTGATAGAGACAAAGAGTCTTTTGCGAGGGACTCGGAAACTTTTAACCAAAACTTATCAAAGATCCTTAATGCTGTAAAGGAAAGGACTGGTATCATACCGGCTTTCTATTCGATGCATAATTTCGTAGTTGGGGGTGATGATCGTGATTTTTATCGATCCTTTATCGATCAGTATTATCATAGTGAGCATTATTTTGAAAAAGGGTTATCTACTGTAGAGTCCACGGTCAAGGCAATGAAGTCAGCAAAACATTGTTTGGTAATGAGGTATCACTCTGTGCTATTTGCTGATAGCTTGGGTGTCAATTATACGGCTATTGATTACACAAACGGCGGAAAAATAACGGGTTATCTTAAAGATAGAGACAGACTCCACAATAAGGTAGGGATTGAAGAAGTTGTAAATAGTCTTGACACAACGATTGAACAGATTATAGAGAAGGTTTCGGTCAGTGAAATTCATCGAGTAAGTTGAAAGTACTACATATAAATTTTTCAGCAAACGGAGGCTCAGGTAAGGCAGCTTTGAGACTTCATAATAGCCTGAATCAAATTGGGCAAGACATTAACTCCTCCATACTTTTTGTTAAAGTACCTAAGGATGTATTGGCACAGTCTAATGGTGCATACCAATTTGAAAGCTCTAAAGTCAGGTCTAAGTTAAACCATTTTTTGATCAAGAAGATTTATCACTTCGGTGGCCAAGAGAAAATAGAGATGATGAGTTCGTCACGCTCATTATTATCCTTAAGTAATCATCATCTAGTATTAGAGGCGGACATTATTCATATCCACCACAGTGTAGAATTTATTGATTTGGCTTCATTTTTCAATCACATAGAAAATAAGCCAGTGGTACTAACTTTACACGATATGTGGTTTTTCACCGGAGGTTGTCATTACACTGATGGCTGTGATCGTTTCATGAGCTTTTGTAAACAATGCCCAGAGACTAGGGAGTATTTTGTGAAACTCAACACGAACCGTGAATTATTAAGGAAACAGCGGATAATTGAAAATAAAGCTGTAAACGTAGTTTGTCTATCAAACTGGATGAAATCTTTATCCGAAAAAAGTACGATTTTACAAGGCTGTGACCACTACCTAATTCCAAATAGTGTAAGCTTCGATGTGTTTAACCCGGGAAATACGGAAGAAATTCGAAAAAAATACAAAGTGCCGATTGATAAAACGGTTATGTTCTTTGCGGCAGGTACTCTAAATAACTATCGTAAGGGTTTTGATTTATTGATCGAGGCACTATTAAGCTTGGAGGATACGATTCAAGATTTATATTTGATTAGTGCAGGACATCAATCAGAAGATTTTGGAATTAAAAACCATAAAAACTTTGGTAAGGTATCGGATGAGTCCATTATGGCGGACTTATACCGTATGGCCGATGTTTATATTTTGCCTTCTAGGGAGGATAACTTACCAAATGTTATGTTGGAGTCCCTTGCCTGTGGTACACCAGTTATTTCATTTGCAACAGGTGGAATGGTAGACACGCTTGATTCCACCAACGGGGTGATGGCTGAGGAGATGAGCGCCAAAGGTTTAGTTGAGGCAATTGAAACCTTTATTGATCGAAAAGATGGCTTTAATAGAATAGAAATCTATAATGAAGCAAAAAGGAAATTTCACTTTCAAGTTCAGGGATTGAATACCTTCAATCTTTACAATAAATTGATAAAACATGCTCCGACGGATATATAACAATGAGCTTCTACAAAGTTACTTCTTAGGTCAAAAAAGCTATTTGATTGCGTCCTTTCCTAAGGTTGGTAGCACTTTTACTCGGTTTGTACTAGCCAATATTTTTAAATTACAAAAGAATGCCGAAACGGAAATTGACTTTTTTACTTTAGGCAAAATCATGCCTGAACTTGGAAAGTCGAGTTTCTGGATGGATTGGGACAACACATTATCCCCGAAATGGATTAAAACGCATAGTGAGTTTAGCCGTCAATTCAAAAAAGCGAATGGTATTCTATACATCGTTAGAGATCCAAGAGATACTATGTTATCGTATCACGCTTATGCCAAGGCCAAGAAAGCGCTTCAAGCACCGCTCGAGCTCAAAGCTTTTATAAAAGACGAACAGATGGGCATTGCAGCATTGAATAGGCACATAGAGGGATATTGGTCAAATAAGAGTTATTTGTTTAAATATGAGGACTTAATGACCAATCCTAAGTCATGCTTTAATGGGTTTCTTAACGAACATCTAAACTTAGGTATTGATGAACAAATTATTAGTAGAGCCGTCGATGCCTCTTTACCCGATAAGCTTCGAAAGGTGGAAGAGAAGGCTGGTAGACCCACTGATGTGAACTATAAGTCGGATTTTAAATTTGTCAGAAACGCAAGTATTGAACAATGGAAGACTCAGATGGATGTAGAACTTGCGAACCAAATATTAGATTTATCTCATCCCTTTTTTAAGGAGGTTAATTATTTTTAATTCATGATCGAATATAATAGAAAGCGGGATACACTCATATTTTTGCATATACAGAAGGCTGCTGGATCAACTTTCAACAAAATATTGGACAGTCAGTATAAAAAGCAAGATGTTATTTCTACTAGATTGATTGTTCGTGGTAAATATGGAGATAACTGGGTAAGGCATACTACTGTGGAGAGAGAGGGTGTGGCCAAACGGACCGTGGCGAATATGAGCAGTGCTGATAAATCAAAAATCAAGGTTCTAAAGGGACACTTTGAGTTTGGTTGGCATGAGTTATTTCCCAATGATTGTGTCTACATTACATTTTTGAGAGATCCGGTAAAACGAATTGTATCACAATTTGACTACATCAATAGACTAAATAACCATCATATTGCAGAGAGAATTAAGAAGGATAACATTTCTCTAAGTCAGTTTGTGGAACAAGGAATTTCGCTAGTCACCGACAATGGAATGACAAGGAGACTGGCAGGGTTGTCAGATGAAGTGGGTTTTAAGGAGTATGATGATAGCATACTTGATAAGGCAATTGACAATATTGAAAATCACTTTTGTTTTGTTGGGCTCTCCGAACATTTTGATGAATCAATACTCTTGTTAAAAGAAAAGCTCCAATGGAATAAGAGTCCAATCTACTTGAGAAAAAACGTCACTAAAAAGAAGCAAAAATCGAAAGTACCAGACGAAAGCACTATTAAAGTGATAAAAGAACATAATCAGTTAGATTTAAAACTATATGAATATGTTCGAACAAAGTTTCTAGATGATCTTGATCATATTGATAATCAATTTGTAAGACGATTAGAGAAGTTTAAAAAGAGAAATGGTGCCTATCAAAACATCTATTCCACATTGCATCCAGTATATTCATTCTTCAAATAGCTCTGTTCAAAGAAGGGAAGTTTTTGATTCTTGTAGTTTGGTCCGCACATCATCATTCTCTGATCTGGATAGAATTCCAAAAAATAATTGCTCCAACAGAAACCGGCTGACTGTACTGGCATATGGTCTTCTGATGAGAATCTTAAGCGACTAAGAAATTGGTAAATACCGTAATCATAAAAGATATTCGAAGTGCGTTTCGCTGGAAATTCAAATTAATGGAATTTCCCTTGCTCTTATTTCTCTTCTATTTTGTTTGGTCATTTGTCAGAAGTTCCTTCACCAATACAAACCAGAATACCTTATGGATTGTACCCTATGTGAAGCCGTTTTTTTACTTGGTCGAACCCGTTATTTTTTTTATCATCATTTTTTTATCAGTGATAAATTTCAAATTCGAGAAGAAGCTACTTTTTTTTTATGTTCAGGTATTTTTACTACTCTCGGTTTACGCACTTTCAGTCCTTGCTAATTTCGATCTGCTAAACTTGGGAAACTCGGTTAAGTTCTTCCTAGGATATTTCAAGTTTATCTTTCTCGTGCTTTACGTTCAATTATAT
>CAYMST010000289.1:0-5936 GCA_964393115.1 uncultured Roseivirgaceae bacterium
TGCAGCAGAAGAAATTGGAAAAATCAAAACTAAGCTGCAAAATATTGTAGGAGCGAAAGGTGCAGCAGGTAGTAACCTGAAAAAAGCCAAGTTCGGACCAATTACTATTGATAAGTCTGGAGCCAATCCAAAGAAGGTTCAAAAACGGTTAAAGGAAGATTCAGCTAAACTAGCGCAGGTATTAATAGGCGTTAAAGCGAATGCCAAATCACTATTTGAAGAGATTGATGACTATGATAATAAAACAGATCCAACCCAAGATAATAAAGCGAGGTTGTTCGAAAACCACCGAAATCTTTTAAAAACAATATCTACCAGGGTACTGAACGCGGAAAGTAAGGATATGCATCAAATAAAAATAGACTTTCAAACTTTGCTCCCTGCTATTGAAGTAGATTTAGAGGGAAGCACTACTAATTTAAATGACAAACAAAAAAGTATTCTCAAAAGAGAAATTGCCGCTATCAAGGAAAGGATTGAAGGTACACCTAATGCCTACCGAAAATGGCTCGATGCTATTTCCGAACTTAGAAAAATGACTCAGGCCGAATTAAACAAATTACCAAAAACTTGGAGAGGCTACTACAACCGGTTTAAGAGTAAAGTTGGAGAACTAGAAGACGTGCAAAAAACTCGATTAGGCATATTGTTTAAACAAGAGTATCAAGACGCTAAGGCAAGACTTCAGGCAGAAAGTGAAAATAGTTAATTAACAAAGTCTAAAATTCAAGTAGAAACACTTATTCAAAAACTTCGTCGACTGTCTAAACCCCAAAAAGTTCTAGTGACTGGGTTTGCGATTTCAAGAAATCCATAAAAAACCCCACCGCATAATGCAGGAGGGGCTAATGGTTTTATAAAATTATCTTTTACTTATTCTTCAATTTACCAGCCGTATCACAGCTTAACACCTTATCAGGCTGCCCAGCATTGAAAGAGGAAACCGAATATCGACCTCCTGAGACCACACCAGTACCATTGTTCATGTTGTATTTACACACGCCTTTATCGCTAAAAATGATTGAACACTCGAACCGGTAGTTGGTTCGTGCTGTGTTGGTATACACGATCGATTGAATATTTACCGTAGTCAAATCTGAAGGAGGCCATTTAGTTTCTACATATTTTTCGATAGCAGCTCCCAACCCAGGGTCTGAAACCTTGCCTGAGTAAGAACCTCGCTGAAAGGACTCCAGCACTTCTTTATCTTTGCTCGCATAATATTCTGATTTGAGACTTTTGGGAATATTAATCCAACCTTCAGACATGACCGTAACGTCTCCTTTCAAATTGGCAGTGGCCGTAATCCATATCTTGACTTTGTAGTCTTGATCGGGCCAACCATTCGATTTTAGCCTTCTCAGTGCGTCATTGATGTCTCTTCCATCCACTTCTTGCTTGATTACGCCTCCTGCTTTAGCAAACTTCTTCCAGTTTTTGGTTCCTTCATACATTTCATTGCTACTGTGCAGATTATCTAGCTGAACGGATTCATCTCCACCACCTATAAATAACGTATAGGATAGGCCAGTAGCCATCGGGGTGTTAAACGTTTTCGAGGCTTCTGCAGAGTTGATGGGAAATTCGACGGTGTATGTTTCCGCAGATGGAACAATCACCGATGTTTGCTCACCATTTGCAAAAATTCGTGCTTCCGACTGTGCCAATAGAAGGCTTGGCATTGCCATGATTACTCCAATAAAAGTTGCTGTAAAAATTGTTTTCATGTGTATTAATTTGTTTCCATTTGTGACCGCCCCGGCGGCCCGGATGGAATTCGCGATAAACTTATCCACCCTCCATTGACATGCTTAGGATTCTAAGTTTATGCTCATTTCATAAGTTTGTTTTAATTAAAAGTTTCTTACGTTATCCAGTTCCAAAAGATTTGACTCAAACCGTTATTCTTATAAAATAGGTGGTATTGAATGTTCCGAAAAAGATGAGTTTGGGTTAACTTAAAGGCAGGAAATGTCCATCTTTAAATGATCGTTCTAATACTCAAGCGGATGATTAAAAACACTACATAATTTATAGACATGAAACCCAACCGTCAAAGTCGCCTAGCCCCAAGTCAAAACAGCCGAGCTGCTGCAAACGGCACTCTCGAATCAAAAGCCGAAGAAGGAGGTATCCCTCAAGTATCTAGACTGAAAATTGGTAAGTCAGATGATGCTTTCGAAAAAGAAGCCGATCATATGGCCGATGTTGTAGTAGATAGAAAGGCAGCAACTAGTCTAAAGGGGTTTGCTACTCCTCAGGTCATGCTGATGAAAAAAGACGATGAAGAGTCACAAGCTAAGATGGAAACTGTCCAGCGCTCCGAAGAAGAGAAAGCCAAAACGAAACCTGAGTCCATACAACGCATGGAAGATACAGAAGAAGGACAAGCGAAGTTCGAAATGGCACAACCAAAAGGAGAAGAGGAAGAAGCAAAAACAAAAGCTGATTCACCGCGCAATGGCAATCGTGCCTCGTTAAAAACAACTCAAACGGTTAAAGCCACAAAAGGAAATGGCAGTCCGTTGTCAGAGGGTCCCAAACGCTTTATGGAAAAAGGATTTGGTGCAGACTTTTCAAAAGTGCGTATTCATACCGACCATAAAGCCGAAGCCATGAGCAAAGAAATGGGAGCACAAGCATTTACCGTTGGCAATGATATTTATTTCAATAAAGGACGTTTCAATCCAGAAACGCAGTCTGGAAAAAAATTATTGGCGCATGAACTAACACACACTATTCAACAGAAAAGGAAATAGACCTGTAGATTACATAAAGATAAGTACTAAATTTGATAACAAGAGTTATTCGTTAAGACAACCCTTTTTGCAATGTGTTAGTGTAAGTATAGCTTCGATCTGGTGATGTGTTTCTTTAGAAATACAAGCCTTATCCTAGCGCTGCTAGGAATGTATTTTTTGCCTTGAATTAGAAAGAACACTGACGTAAACTAACACTCCCTGACATAACCTAAATGGTATTATCCCAACTCATAACTAGACTTTATATAAATGAAAGATCAATGAACAAAAACTCGTTTTTCATGTGACTTTCATCCGAAAGTCCATCGAAGATGCGCTGGTGAATTTTCTTACCTAAAGAAGGTTCGTCTAAGTGACTAACAACATTCGACGATATCATTAAATTCTATATTTATTTAGGCTTGACGATGTAATTTTCGTTCAATACATATTGACAAATAAATGTTTAATGAGATATACGTATATGAGAAAAAAAATACTGCTTACTAAATACTGGCTTGGTATAACGTTTCCCCTACTGACTTCAGTAATTGTTAATGCCCAGAATGCAGATCAAGATTGGGCTTCTAAAAAGTTTGAATACAACAGAGAATTCACTTCACCCAGTTTAAGATCCCTCAACAATGAGTTCAGGAGAGACAGTGCAATTTCCATCGTATACAAAGCTGATTCAATTTACTCTATTAGTAAGTCCGTCCCTTATGAAAACGAGACATCAGTTGGAGGCCTCGTATATATATGGAATCAGGAAGAACAAAAATGGGATATGAGCTCAAAGTCTCAAACCGAAGAGATCGAAAAAGACGGTAAATTCTTTAATTATCGAACCACTTTCACTTGGGATACCATTCAAGAGGAGTTTGTTGCTAATAAGCGTTATGAAATCATCAAAAATGCAGCCGGAAAAACGTTAGAGAGTAACGTCCAAGATCCTATCGAATCTGCTACTAACGAATGGGCCTATTTTAGAAAGTTTGAGTACGAATATGATAACCAAAACTTCCAAACTAAATTCATCGTCAAATTATTACGACAAGGACCAGATACCCTTTACCTAAGTCAATGGACAGATTTTACAAAAAACGACCAAGGGCGCGTCGTTGAGGACATCAGATATTCTGAAGTTTTTTGGGATAAAGGAAAATACCGAGCAACTAAAACAGAGACCTTTTACGCTGAAGAATCCCTTAAGGACGCTCCGGAATTTATCACGGGAGAACTGGAATTCCCTGCAAATTACAGTCGAACATTACAACTCTACGATGACAACGATTTATTGACATCGGAAACCCGGTGGCGCTGGGATATAGAGTCCGAATTATGGCTTCCGTTCATTAAAAAAGAACTTGAATATAATACGCTGAAGTTTGAAACCTCGCGCAGTGACTATTATTGGAACAGTATTACTGGTAAGTTTGAAATTAGCGGGAAAAGCGAGACCGTCTACAATGATAATGGTCAGCGAACACAAATTACTCGAACGAACTATAAAGAGGACAGTTCTTATTTAGTCAGTAAAGACATTATTGAATACGACGATTATGGAAACATCGTCAAAAGAGAGTATTACGATACCGATTTTGAAACTCAACAATTCGGGCTAGCGAATGTTGTAGAATACTACTATTCTCGCCTGATTGTAAATTCAAGTCCTGGTATTTCGCAAGAAGAAATAAAAATTTTTCCTAATCCTTCACACGCTGACATCAGCATACAGTCATCACAAAGCAATACTTTTTTAAATCTCGAACTGACTGATCATACAGGAAAAATGGTCTTTCAAGGACCAGTTATGCCAGGAGAAAAAATTAATGTGCAACAGTTAAACACCGGAATTTACTACTATAAAGTCTTTGACGGTAAAAATATGCTATCCGGTAAGTTGGTTAAGGATTAAGCCGGAGTAATAGAACAAACAAGACCAGCGCGACAAGGTTAGCACTGGTCTTGAGCTTTTTATTCCTATAGATGTAAAGCGAGAATTACTTAAACAATCAAATATCAGAAGACTTGAAATACCTTTCTAGCCTCACGAATAAGATTTAGCTGCAACCGTTGTGTGGCGGAGGAGTCATAGAGTAAAACATTTCCATCCGTGCCAACAGACCTAATCATATTTCCATCATCAAAGTAGTGTCGTACCTCTGAGGAAGATGCTTGCGATTCATCGAAATCTGTCGCAGAAATTGGTGCATTATATTGTTCGGTGCGTTTTACAATTAGGTATACTTCATTTTCATGGTAGTAAAACTCAGCGGTCGACTTACCCTCGCCACTCAGGTAATCTGCAATAATCAATGCTACCCCTTGCTCTGACTCATAAGCGACAAGCTGCTCCTCTTCCATCGAGTTGTTCAAGTCACTATCAAGCGGGCTCTCAAAATTGTTGGGGGATTTGGGATGATAACTTTGAAGTTCTGAGCGAGTTTTGTGGTAACGCTTCTGGATCAGTTGAATTATATCCCCCTGCGCCAGCATGGTACTAGTAAATACCATTGCAACTAGAGTGAGCGAAAAGACCTTCATAGGTACCAAGTTTTAAAATTGTTAAATCTAAACTATTTGAATCGGATACGAAATCAAAAAAAGATCATGATTTTGATCTGACACTTTAACTACTTTATTGCCCAACTTGTAATAGACTACCCGAATAAATCCCTTCCAAGACATGTTCTGGAGTCTGCTGCGCATTTGTTCTAATTCGATATATGCTGCCTTTTCCGTCCTCCGATGACGTTGACCAATAGAGGTATTGGTTCTTTTCATCATAATCCAATGAAGCAACGCTTCCGAACATATCCGCATCACCAGAAAGGAAAGCTTCTGGAGGCACATCCCCATTGATACCTGCCTTATATATGACATAGACGTTATCCTCTTTTGATTTCTTTGCGGCAAAGAAAAGTATGCTTTCATCATTTAAAGCTAAACCCGAGATTTCCTGAAAATTCTGACCTAGATAAAGAGGGGTAATTTGCTTCGTTTTTGTATGGAGTTTAAACAAGTTATTTCCATTGGAAATATAAAAGAGCTGATCATTATGAAATTCAAGTTCTTCAACGGTTCGGTGATACGCTTTTCTGATTCGCTTTTGGTTATGCCCCTTAGTTGTCATTACCTTAAACGCGCAAGTATTGCTCTCATGCGGAATGCGTTGTACATAAAAAAGTAGCT
>CAYMST010000290.1:0-5931 GCA_964393115.1 uncultured Roseivirgaceae bacterium
TGAGTCATCGTAGTTGTAGCTTTAGTTTTTGCGTATGATTTGTAGCACCTCAGCACGTTCCACCAGAAGAAAAGACGAGCTTTCCACAGTGGAGCGCCATGCTTGATTCTCAGGAAGAAGAATTCCTCCAGATCTCCCTGGAGTTCCTCCAGACGGTCCGTCCTGCAGTACCATTGGAAAAACCGAAGCGCAAGTTTGGGTGGCTGATATAGTCCTTTTTCTGCCATTATCCCTTAGACCAGTTGAGTGCTTGTTTAGGTATGTTGTATCGTAAGCGTTCGCGCAACGTGGATAGCTCATCCAGTGCATTGCTCGCATACGGAGTAAGGTAGAACAACCTTTTTCTCTTGCCCCCACGTTCGGACGTGGATTCACTTAGCCTGGATTCAAGGAACCCTTTTTCTTCCAGCCGATAGAGTACCGTGTGAATTGCACTTACGTTTATTTTCTTTCCTGTCTGCTTCTCGTATTCCTGCACGATGTTGACTGAGTAGGCCTGGTCGTACAAGACACCCACCAGTAGCAGCACCAGTTCTTCGAAGTTTCCTAGCTTAATATCTCTCATTTATTACACAATTGTCAGTATTATACTCTGGCTAAACTAATAAAGTTTCACAATTGTCAGTAAAATAAATTTTTGCTGACTTAACTCTTAACGATCTAACTTGTTGATCAAATGGTATTGCAACGGTACATCAGAAGCTTAATAGACATGCCACTATTCAAGGCGGATGAGATTGCTTCCTTTTTCAAACCGTCCTCTTTTGGAAAGTCTGAGGTTTTTTTATCTCCTGGTCAGGTCAGCAGGAAAACCATTTTCCTGGCTAGGGGCTTTATTCGAGCTTACATTATTGACGTAGAAGGAAATGAGGTGACCACACGTATTTTTAGTCCACCGACTCTTCTCAATGATTTTCTTTCTTTTTTTAGAAAGGAGCCGTCAAAAGAATTTTATCAGGCGATTACAGATTGTGATATCCAAACAATAGACTTTGAGAGCCTCCAGATCTGCTTTCACACGATCCCCGAATTTCGTGAGGCGGGCAGGATGATGTTGACGTTAAACTACGCAAGCCTGCACGATCAAATGCTCTCGTATCACACAAGAACCGCGGAGGAGCGCTACCAGGATTTGGTTTCTGCGAGACCTGAGGTCATCCAGCATGTTCCATTGAAAATCATTGCTTCATTCCTGGGCATCACAGACTCTTCTTTGAGTAGGATACGTAAAAATCTTTCGAAATGAGACCTTTTTTCTTGACCTATGGCAAGAAATGCCTGTCAGGCAGATTCTAGTTTTGGACCAGAATCAAAGCAAATAAGGTCATGATGACATCAATTTCATCTTGGGTTCCTGCCCTCTTTTTTTTGAGTATAGCTTTCACTCTTTGGTACTTTTATAAAGTAAATGGCAAACCGTTCAAACTCGTCCTGACACTAGTTGTATATGCACTAGTTCAATCTTTACTCGCAGCTTATGGGTTTTATATTGTTACAGAACCTACCCCTCCCCGCTTTCTATTTGTGCTTCTTCCATTGATATCAGTGATTATTTTAGGATTGCTACCGCAGGGAAGAAAATGGTTTTTTCAGTTCAGAGATATCCGAAGAAGTACCTTTATTCATGGTGTTAGGATACCTGTAGAAATTGTATTGCATCAATTGTTTTTAGCGGGTGCAATTCCTGAACTGATGACGTTTGAAGGAAGAAACTTTGACATTTTGGTAGGTATCAGTGCCCCGATTGTTGGGTTTTTTTACTTCAAAGGATTCTTGGGTGATAAGTCACTACTAGCCTGGAATATTGTCGGATTGTTTTTTGTAATGTTTATCGTGGTAAATGCGGTACTCTCGCTACCCACTCCAATTCAACAATTTGCATTTGATCAGCCCAATATGGCGGTACTTTATTTTCCCTATGTGCTGTTACCGGTTTTGGTTGTTCCAATCGTTATTTATACGCACTTGAGTGACATTATCATTCTTCTGAAAAGGCTTAGATCTTAGATCGAATCAAAAGCATCCAGATACTCCCGGATAAATTCGTCTTTTCTCTTGAGGCGATATTGCATAACCCATCTGGGGTGGGAGAGTGGAATAATTTTATCAAAGAGATCGTGTCGTTCATTTAGCCAGTTTAGATATTTTATGTTCTGACCCTTGCCGATGCTGAAAGCCACTTTTCGCGAAATCCCAAGCGGCATTTGCTTTCTTATTTCATTGACGGCATAGTCTTCAAACAGCGTTTTGAACCCCTTGATGTCGTAGTAGTTAAGGTTAATTCCACCCTTGAGATAGCCGAGAGGAGAAACTCCTGATATATAAAATCTACTATAGAATTTGGTTGGACCTCCGTAGGCTTCGATCACATCATAGATAAACCGTGTGGAGAGTTCTGCCTTTTTCTCTAAACTGTTTTCGATACCACCAACTTCTTGCAGTTTAATGGGATCCGTAAATGGCACACCGGTTACTCCGGCACCAAATCTACCCGGATTAATCCCAAAGCAGATATATCGCTCATTTGTGTCGTTGTAGTATTTATGATAGAAGGTGGAAGCAATTTTGAAGGTCTCTTTATTTAGATAGGGATTCATGACCTCTACCCCTTTGGGAAGGCTAGCTGGAGGCTTCAGGCCTCCATAGTATTTCATAAGTATTTCTGCGAATGTCTTCATTGTCTGCAGAGTTAGCAAAATTCAGTAATTAGTTATTTCTTACTAAAAAGTAGAACTAATTATTATTCGGCGCGTATATTTGTTCTACAATTTAGTAAGTAAAAAATGAAGGAAACAAAAATTGGTGATTTCGAAGAGACCATGCTTCTGATCGTTGGCATATTGGGAGAGGAGGCTTATGCTTTCAAGATAGCGGAGGAATTTGAGCGTCAAACACAGCGGCCGGTCTCAATCGGGGCAGTACATTCAACGTTAAGCAGGCTGCAGGATAAGGGATTTCTGAAGTCAGAGATGGGCGGTGCAACAGCTGAACGAGGTGGAAGAAGAAAGCGGATTTTCATGATTACTGCCGAAGGGCATGCAGCACTTAAAACGTCTCGCGATTTTAAAATTTCTTTGTGGAGCCAGTTTCCGGCTTTCGCAGACGGTAAGCTAAACTTCATCTTTGCATGAGGCAGACCCCTCCGAGGTTAGCGGAGAAGCTATTACTCCTCTTTCTTAAAGAAGATTTGGCTGAGGAGGTACTGGGGGATCTTGATGAAAAGTTCTTCTACCTCGCCCAAGACAAATCACTACGAAGAGCGAAACTCAATTATTGGTATCAGGTCATCAATTATCTCAGACCTTTTGCCTTCAAATATTTTAGGTCAAACTCAATTTTTATAACCATGATTAAGCACAATTTTCGAATTAGCTATCGTATTCTTTTAAAGAATAAGATGTTTTCCGTCATCAACATTGGCGGGTTGGCGATGGGCATGACCATTGCTATACTCATTGCTCTTTGGATTCACGACGAATATGCGTTTAACAAGAACCATAGTACATATGATCGAATCGTTCAGGTATTAAGGAAGGACGTTTCAGAAGGCCAAACCTATGTAAACAGTTCGATGGTGAGTAAGCTGGGCATTCATTTAAGAGAAACCTATCCCACTGTCTTTGAAAATGTATCCATCACGTTTTTTCGGAACCGCCGACAGTTCCTAAAAGTGGGGGAGCGATCATTGGAGCGCCTGGGGTACTTTTTTAGCAAGGATGCTGCGGAACTATTGACGCTAGATATGGTGTCAGGGACCAATTTTGATCAAGATCAATTGATGGCCATCTTATTGTCTGAATCGCTGGCGTCAACGTTGTTCTCTGATGGAGAGAGCCCAATTGGAAAAGTGGTCAACTTGAATAACAACGTCGACTTGATTGTGAGCGGAGTGTATAAGGATTTGCCAAATAACTCTACGTTTCATGAGATGGAGTACATAGTTCCAATGGAACTCGTTTATAACGATGAAAACCCAGCTACCTGGAGTAATCAAAATACAAAAGTGTATGCGCTGCTGACCGAGGGTGTGTCCATTGCTCAAGCGAACAGCCTTATTATCAATGCGCTTTCTGACAATATCTCTAACGGAGAAAGGATAACCGAGATCTTTCTGCACCCCATGAAAGATTGGCACTTAAACTCCAATTTCGAGGACGGAAGGTTGGTTACAAGCAGTCAAATGCAATTTATTCGGATCTATGCGATCATTGGTGTGTTTGTACTTGTGCTTGCATTCATCAACTTCATCAATCTAAATACCGCAAGGTATAACAATAGAGTAAAAGAGATTGGTATTCGTAAGTCGATAGGCTCATTTCGAAGACAGCTAGTATTCCAGTTTTTGTCGGAATCAGCGCTATATTCAGTCATGGCCTTTTTGATTTCACTAGCTACCACTGTATTCTTTTTGGGATGGTTCAATGAACTTTCAGGCAAGGATCTATCTATTCCCTGGGGCAATCCTATCTTTTGGACTTTGATCGTAGCTTTTATTCTCTTCTCGGCAGTTGCAGCCGGAATTTACCCTGCACTTTTTTTAGCATCCTTCAATCCGGTCAGTGCACTAAAGGGAAGTATTAAGCAAGGGTCGTTGAGCACTCGATTTAGACAAGGGCTTGTGGTGTTTCAATTCACGATCTCCATCGCTTTGATCATCGGCACATTCACGATTTACAATCAGCTGCAGTATGCTAAGTCAAGGCCTGTAGGCTACAACCAACAGGATCTTATTGCCTTGAGAGGTCGTTCGGACGCTTTCTTCAAAAATTATGATGTCTTAAGAGATGAATTAATAAAGTCAGGAGCTGTGACTGAGGTGGCTGTTGGTAATTATCCTTTGACCAATGACCTTGGAAACAATTGTTGCTTTACGCTACAACGGACCAACGAAAAGATCAATGTTACCTTCAATACGATTTTAGTTTCGCCGGAGTACGGGAAAGCCACAGGTTGGGAATTGATTGCCGGGAGAGACTTTTCTAGAGACCGTGGCAATGAATCTCAAAATGTGATCATCAGTGAATCTGCCATCGAGATGATGGGACTAGCAGATCCAATTGGTGAGGTTGTCACCTTAGATCGCGATTTCTACAATGACCAACGAGAATTCACGATCATAGGGGTGGTGAAAGATATGATCAAAGCGTCTCCATTTGAACAGCCTAAGCCTCTCATGGTCTTTGCCTATGAGGACGCCTTACCCTATGTTTTTGTGCGACTTAATCCGTCGATGGACTATCTGCAGTCCATCCCAAAAGTGGAAGAAACGTACGCTAATGTCTTACCTGGGTATCCCTTCAACTATGAGTTTCTGGAGGACGCATATCTGCTGAAGTTCAGGTCTGAAGAACGAATCGGAAGCCTGGTCACCATTTTTAGCGTTTTTGCAATCATCATCAGCTGTTTGGGCTTATTTGGTCTTTCCGCATTTGTGGTAGAGCAACGAACAAAGGAAATTGGCATTCGGAAAGTATTGGGTGCCTCTGTATCCAACCTCTGGAACTTACTTTCTAAGGACTTTTCCATATTGGTGCTGATTGCTTGTGGTATAGCAATGCCATTAGCAGCCTACTTCCTAAACTACTGGCTAGACAGTAATTACAGTGAGTTTCGCATCGATATTTCTTGGTGGATTTATTTGCTGGCCGGGTCCGTATGCCTACTTATCACACTGGCAACGGTAAGTTTTCATTCATTAAAAGTTTCACTTGGAAACCCTGTCAATTCGTTAAGAGCTGAATAATGACTATAAAAATAGTTGTATTACTAATTTTATAGTTATTATTGCTGAATGAGAAGAATAACTGTATTGACAATGGTGATTTTCGTGAATCACCTTGTTGCTCAGGTCAACCGTAAAATATGTATTTCGGTTGACGATCTGCCGGCTGTTTCTTACGGGATGAAGAACGACGTGGAGATATCCTGGGG
>CAYMST010000291.1:0-5929 GCA_964393115.1 uncultured Roseivirgaceae bacterium
CTCACGCGCAGAGGTCCTGGAGTCTTCTGCAAGCTTTCGTATCTCCTCGGCCACCACGGCGAAACCTCTACCCGCATCTCCCGCCTGAGCTGCTTCAATGGCTGCGTTCAGCGCCAAAAGGTTAGTCTGGGACGCTATATCTGTAATGATCCCAAGGACCCTGGTAATTTCCTTTGATCGCTCGGTTAACACTTTTATTGATTCATTGGTATCCTTGGCAAAAGCTTTGATGTCATTCATACTAAAGCCGACTTTGTTGACCATTTTCAGTCCTTTTTCGGAGCTTTCAGAAACCATGTGAGCTGCTTTGTTTATCTCCTCAGATTTTTCCCCCATGGTGTTAGCTGAAGACAGAATCGTCTCTACCAGGTTTGAGGACTCATCTACTTTGCTCACCTGCGTTTGAGCGCCGCTGCTCATCTGGGCAATGGCGGAGGCTATTTCACCCGTATTGGTGTTCATCTCCTCGCTGGCTACCAGCATCTCATTGGATGAGGTACTGATTTCATTTGCATTATCCACAATTCCTCCAAGAAGCAGGTTTAGGTTGTCGAGTGCAGTATTCAGGTTTTGGGTTAAATTTAGGATATCGCCCTTTGCAGCTTCGGTATATCTCACTGATAAGTCCCCCTCAGCCATCGAGTTGGCAATCTCACTGAGGATACCCATCGGCTTGGAGACAGACCCCAACAGGTTATTAATTGACTCACTCAGTTCTTTCCATGCACCCGACTTTCCGTCCCCCCTCATCCGGGTAGAGAGGTCGCCTTCTTCTCCCAGCTGTACTACTTCATTGGTTTCATCTATTACAGCTCGCAGGTTATTTCTCATGGCTATCAATGAATTCCCAAGCACATCATTTTCTCCTGCGCTTTCAAAATCTGCAGTGAGGTTACCCTGGCCTATCTGCTGAGAAAATTCGGATTTCTTGTTGAGTTCAAACATCAGACGGTTCACAGAAACGGCGATTTCTCCAATTTCATCGTTTGCCTTTACTTCCACTTGCTTGGTCATATCCAATTCCCCTTTGGCCAGACTTTTCAGCAGGTCATTAGAGACCTCAAGAGATTCGCTGATCTGCTTTGACATCCTCCACACCACAGCTGTTAACAGAATCAAACCAATAATTCCAACGATAACCGTCACTAGCAATGTACTATTGAATTCCGCGGTTATTTCAGAAACAGGAACCACTAAAACTGCGGACCAGGCGTACTTGGATCGTCCGATAGGAATCGGAGAAAAGGAAACATATACTTCCTCGCCCAACAGATCATCATACGCGGTAAAAGAGTACTTCTCGCCTGTCCAGATTTTAGCTTGGATTTCACTCATTCTCTCTTTCACAAAGCTTAACGTGTCCATGCTGAGATTAAAGTACGATGGGTCTTTTGAGGCTACTATCTTTCCTTCGTAGGTAAGCAGCAATGCGTACGCATTTTGATAGTACATGGTATCCACATTGGAAATATCCTGATAGTCATCAACAGACATATCTGAACCGATAAGACCCGCAAACCTTCCATCGACCTCCAATCTTATCACCGGAGAGATTCCTAAAAGTGAATCTCGTTGCGCGGAGGTATAATCATAGTCCGCATACCAGTAGGGTTCTGTCAGAATCTCTTTTTCTGTAGGATCACCTCTCATCAGCTCATAAATAGAACTTCCTCTAGAGCCATCCATATTAGCAAGTTCGGTAGAAGACTGTATTGTTCCATTGCTCATATATGAATTAAAGCGCTCCCGTCCATACTCATGGTCCCAGTCATCATCTAAAAACTCATATTGCCAGTTCATCCAGGTGGCATCATATTTTGGATAGATAGTCAATACTTCATCCAGCAATGCCTTCCTCAATTTATTTCGTTCTTCGTCAGGCAGAAAAATCATCTCTTTTACGGCGGCAGCCATGGTTCTGGCCACAGCTAAATCTTCCTCTACAATCGCCTTTATTTCGCCTGCCTTTTCTCTTGAGTAGGAATCGGCAAGTTTTTTTGCTTCGGTTATTGCACTTGACCTTAGATTATATGCGATATAACCAAGAGTCAATGTATATATCAGAACAGTTACTCCCAGGATAAGGAATATCATCTTTTTCCGAATAGTAAAGTCTCTAAACATGGTAATTAGGTTTTCTTTTAATTCTGATAGCTGGTAAAATCTTCGCTGGAGATCATATCCAGAATATTCAGAAGGACAATCATCCTGTTATCTAATTTAATAATCCCTTGTAGGAATTTTTGACCAATTACTGATTTAAATGAGGATGCGTTTAGCTGCTCCACTTCACCTTCGGCCACCATTAATGAATTTGGCACCTGCTCGATAGAAATGGACATTTTATAGGTTTCATGGTCTAGCACTAATAGGTAGTTTCGGTTGGTCCCCATGGAAACCCCCTTGAAATAGCACTCCAGATCCATCACTCCGTAGATATTGCCCCTGACATTGGACATACCAAGAATGTAATTGGGCATCTGCGGTATTGGTGCCGGATCGCTATACTTCACCACTTCTTTTACCACTTCTATTGGAATAGCGTATTCTTCCGCTCCTAACTTGAATACGCAATACTGGTTCTTAACCACCACTTCCTCACGTACTAGCTCCTGATCTGGTTTATTTATTTCTCTCGTATTGTTATCTTCGGCGACAGTCTCCTGTTCCAGGGATTTCTCCACATTGCCCGCTTTAGTACCAAGGTTAGTTCCTAATGCCATTCTGCTTGCTTTAATACCGTATTACTACAAAATTGTAGAATCTGAGGCTAATGATCGGTTCATATTTCACTTAATATCGACTCGGTAAAATACTCAAATGATAATAACCAACTTCTTTTTTGATAGAAAAACTGAATTATTTAGAACCTATCTGGTTATCTATTTTAATCTTAAATGATAATTTCTTTGATCTATTAAGCATTATCTATTAATCTTGAACACGTAAATACAATCATAAGAAAATGAAAATAAAATACTTACCCGTTGTGTTAGCAGGTTTGTTTGTTGCCTCGTCGTGTAGCAACTCTTCCAATTCGGAGCAAGCAAATACTGAGAAAAAGGAAGAAATTGAAAGTTTCGTTGAAAAGGAGTTCACGTATCCACTGCCGACCTCTTTTGAGGTTTCTCAAATGCTTGGAAATGCCAGTGCTTCCTATTCCGATGAAATTGTAAATAGTGCAGAGAAAGCTGATGAGTATGTTGCTACCTGGCAGAAAGCAGCCAACCTCGGAGTATACGGAGCGGACCTAAGTTACGCTGCCACTTTTGAAAAGACTCAGGAGACCATAGACTTCCTTGAGGTTAGCAAAAAGCTGATCGATGACCTGAATATTACTTCGGCCTTTAATGTGAGTATGGCTGAACGAGTGGAAAACAACATTGAAAACATCGATTCCCTGATCTTCATTGTGACAGAGTCTTTCTATGATACCTACAATTACTTAAACCAAAATGGTGAGGAGAAAACTTCGATTCTCGTTATCGCAGGTAGTGTAATCGAAGGTCTTCACATTACGTGCGAGCTGATAAAACAAAGTGAGAACAAAGGCGAGCTCATGGGAGTCTTGGCTAACCAAAAAGCGCAGGTTGCTAAATTGGTGGAGTTGATGGAAACGCATCAGGCTGACGAGAACGTGAGCAAAATCTTACCAAACCTAAGATATATTCAGCTTGTGTATGATCAATTAGGTGAAGAATCTGAAATGACGGATGGGCAGTTTTCTGATATCTCCAGCGGAGTGACAGAAATGAGAAATCTGATCGTTGGATAATCATAATCTAAAGTATATTTTTAGAGCCTCAACACGCAGTTGAGGCTTTTTTTATACTATGACAGAATCGATCATAAACGCACTCGTACATCTTTTGGCCATTATTGAGAGTGCCAAAGAAGACACTGAAATCGTCGATTCTGGCGAACTAGTAATACGTCCGTACCTACACAAAAACCTCAATAACGATACCCTTACCGCCGAGTACATAAAGCTATTCTATGATTACCTGAATTTCTACAAAAGTCAGCCTACCACAACCAATGATGATGGGCTAACAGTGGATAGTACAAGTATTCTTCAGATAGCCAAGATCTGCAATCAACTAAATAAAGAGCTGCTTCGATCCGAACGACTCATCGTTTTCATGCAGCTGATGGAGTTGATCAGGGCGGATAAAAAAATCACCGCTAAGGAAGAAGAATTTGCCGCCCTTGTAGCCTTGAACTTCAACCTCGATCAGGATGACGTTACCAACCTGAAACACTTCATACTACGTCCCGATACCCCAGAGCTTGACAAGCGGCGCATCTTGTTGATAGATAACAAGCAGACAGAATGGCCCGAGGAGATGGCCTGGATCATACGAAAGAAAAAGAATAAAGATCAGGCTCGGCACCTATACATACAAAACCTATTTGGAAGGATACTCATTCTCTATCTCAAGAGTGTCGACACGTTTGTTTTCAGGTACGATGGCCCATTGAACTTATTCCTGGAGGGAGGCAAGATCATCCGGGAGAAATCATACATCCTGAAGCCTGGCTCAATCATCAAAGGACCCAATATATCCTCCATTTATGAGTCGGAGGTCACCAAGCAGTTTATTCAGGATGAATCAAATACGCGAGTAGTCCTGGCTGGAGAGAATGTTCAGTACTCTTTTAAGAGCAGCAGCAACGGACTAAAGTCCTTTTCCTTCTCTGAAGATTCCGGGAGGCTGATTGGAATCATGGGGGGAAGCGGTACCGGTAAGAGTACCTTAATGAACATTCTCAACGGGAAAATCCCGCCCGATGACGGACGAATACACATCAACGGGTTTTCGCTGGATCAGGCGTCGATCGAGGGAGTAATCGGGTATGTCCCGCAAGACGATCTTCTTTTTGAGGAACTTACGGTCTACCAAAACTTATACTTTAACGCCAAAACGTGCTTTAGTGATTTTTCAGAGGAGCTAATCGATCGGACGGTCAACAAGGTGCTGGAAGACCTGGACCTTGAAGAGATCAAAGACCTGAAGGTGGGCGACCCGCTGAACAAGACCATTTCAGGAGGACAAAGGAAGAGGCTAAACATCGCCCTGGAGCTCATGCGGGAGCCTTCCATCCTATTCGTTGACGAGCCGACCTCCGGTCTTTCCTCCATGGATTCAGAGAAGATGATGCTCTTACTGAAAGACCTGGCCAGGAAAGGGAAGCTGGTGGTGGCTATCATTCATCAGCCCTCGTCAGAAATCTTCAAGTTGTTTGACAAGCTATGGATCCTGGATAAGGGTGGCTACCCTATCTATAATGGAAACCCCATCGATGCGGTCGTCTATTTCAAAACCATGAACACCCAGGTAAACGCTGCGGAGAGCGAATGCCCCCGCTGTGGCAACGTGATCCCTGAGCAGATCCTTCAGATCATAGAGGCACGTGAAATCGACGATCGTGGCAGGAGCACCCGAAAAAGACGTGTTAACCCCTCTATGTGGTACCAGAAGTACCAGGAGAATATCTTACCGCAGCTGGTGAAACTGAAGTACGAAACCGCACTCCCTCCTACTAACTTCAGCATCCCAGACGCCTGGAAGCAGTTCAAAATATTTAGCAAAAGAAACCTTCTTTCCAAGCTTGCCAATCGCCAGTATATCCTGATCAACTTACTGGAAGCACCGCTGCTTGCCTTTATCCTGGGTTACTTTTCGAAATATTCGCCAGAAAATACCTACGCCTTTTCTGAAAACATCAACCTCCCGGTATACCTTTTTATGGCAATCGTGGTGGCTCTGTTTATGGGGTTGACGGTCAGTGCCCAGGAGATCTACAAGGACCGACAGATCCTTGAGCGGGAGTCCTTCCTCAACTTGTCACGCTTTAGTTACATTAATTCAAAGATCAGCTTCCTCTTCGTGCTTTCTTCGATACAAACGCTCGCCTTCGTGCTGTT
>CAYMST010000292.1:0-5923 GCA_964393115.1 uncultured Roseivirgaceae bacterium
AGCCAAGTAAACACCTGCTAAATATCATTTTTCACCAACTAACAATACCTGGCAGAGAAGTTTTTTATTTAAAAACTTTACTAATCAAAAAAATATCAAGAATAATAACTAACAATAAGGTATATGACGTTGAGATTTTAAAAACGCCTTTAACCCAACAAAACCCTGTCAATCAAACAAGTGAAATCAAATATTTTGCCAAAACAAATTTGGGAATTATTCAGGGTATTTTACGAAAAGACCAAAAAACGAGAACCAAAAAACCAGCCAGAAAAGACAGCACCTCAACTAACCAGAATAATAACTTATTAGATTCCTTACAAGCGGAAATATCTCTCAAAAAGAATGAAATAGAACAACATCAGTCTTCATTATCCGAAAAGGATGAGTTAATCAAATATCAAGAAAAACAGAACTTGTATATCCTGTTCGCTTCGACATTTCTATTGATAATCGGTATTATTATCTGGATAGCGTATCGCATTAAGCGAAAATCAAATATTGAACTGGAACAAAAAGTCTTCGAGCGAACCTCAGAACTCAAAAAGTATCAAGAGCAACTACGCGAACTGGTACGGGAAAGAACTAAGGAAGTAGCAAGGGCGAATAAAGAGTTGATCGCTTCAAATCATGAATTAAACGAGGCCAATGAGGAACTTCGTAAACAACGCGATGAACTTGAAACTACGATAAACGAACTGAATGACATGCAAGTTCAGCTCGTTCATGCTGAAAAAATGGCATCGCTGGGTATTCTTACCGCTGGAGTAGCTCATGAAATCAACAACCCCCTCAATTTTATCAAAGGTGGAATTGCCGGGATCGAAATGTATCTGCGCGAAAACTCGCGAAGTGAATACGAAAAATTAAAAGTACTCATAGACGGGGCCAATGAAGGCGTTCAAAGGGCTACTAGCATTGTCTCTAGTTTAAGCCAGTTCAGTCGTAAGGACACCAGCTTATCTGTAATGACCGATGTAAGACCGATTATTGAAAATTGCCTAGTGGTCATGCAAAATAGTCTTAAAAACAGAATTAAGATATATAAAGACTACACAGATGAACCTTACGAGATCCTAGCTAACGAGGGCAAACTGCATCAGGTATTTTTAAATTTAATATCCAACGCCGAACAAGCCATCGTTGGTAGTGGTTCTATACTCATCACCATATTACTTGAGTCAAATTTCCTCATTGTTAACGTAGGAGATACTGGCGAGGGCATGAGTCAGGAAACATTGACTAAAGCCATGGATCCTTTTTACACAACGAAACCAGCTGGAAAAGGAACGGGACTTGGATTATATATCACCACCCGAATCATGGAAGAACATAGTGCTAAAATTTCCATTGCCTCTCTAAAAGGAAAAGGAACAACTTTCACACTTCGATTTCCGACAATCAATCAATAAAAGCTATATAAAATGAATGATAAACTCAACTTACTTTATGTCGATGACGAACCTCTAAATTGTTGCATATTTGAAACAATTTTTTCTCAGTGGTTCGAAGTCGCAGTAGCCCTAAATGGGAAGCAAGCACTGGAACGCTTGTCCTCCAACCCTAACATATCCATAATCGTCAGTGACATGAATATGCCTGGAATGAATGGCCTAGAATTCATTGAGGCAGCAAAACATATAAACCCGGACATTCCTTGCTTTATATTGTCCGGATATGAGCAGTCTATAGAGGCTGAAAAGGCTATTCAAGATGGCACCATTCTCAGATACTTTCGTAAGCCATTAAACTATGAAGAGATCCTTGCTGGTATTGAGCAAGACGCAGCTATTGAGCTCCAATCAAAAGTCACCAAATGATTAGTATTTAAATAATTTAACTTCAATTCATCTAACACCAACTCTATCCTATTTATGCATGACACATAAGATAATTACATAAAAGAGTCGGTTTGAACGATGTATTAATGGATTCTAATTTGTTCTTAAATAGACTAAAATAACCAGCGCGACATGGATCTGAAACACCATTTGTAAAACATGTAGACATATTAGTTTATGTCGTTTTTTTTCTTCCTAAAAGCAAAAAATAAATACCTAGCACTCGGACGGTCAGTCAAAGATTTTGAACGAAGAAAGAAAAAACAGTGGCAAAACAGATGTCAGTGTATAGTACAAATGACATAAAACATTGATTATTTTACTCTCTCCCGCTTTGCATCAATAGGACTATTAATAATTGCCTGTCTAAATAAAAAACCGCCCGTGTCGTAGAGCTTTTCTAAATAACGCTTACAACACAGGCGGCCTAAAAATCAAAAGACTTCTTATTTCACGATCAGCTTCGTAGAATAGACTTTTACTCCTACTAAGGCTTGAACCACGTAAATACCGCGTTGAAGTTTTTCCGCAACAAAGTATTTGTTGCCGACAAAGTCAACGGTATAGACCGTTTTACCTTTCACGTCAATTACAGATAATGCTACCTTCGACTCTACCGAACCATTATGCGAAACTGTAAATCCACCCGTCGTTGGAGTAGGTTGTATCGCAAGTCCAATAGAAGATGGAATAATTCCTAATCTTGCCGTACTAGGACATAAGTTTTCCGCACCACCTGTGCCGCTTGGAGAATTAGTGGATCTACTGATCCAAATCTTATCAACAAGATAACCGTCTTCTCTTCGTCGAAGATCTACTGTATGACTTCCAGCAGATAAGCTTTGAGTAGCCATTTTCTTCCACCCCCAACTATTGTAACTTGATGAATTGTCTACTCCACCAATTCGACTTCCATCTAGTCCAATATAGGCAGAGTTAGCCGCACCATCTGGTGAAAATCTTCTTATCCAAAAGGAATAATCTCCACTGGAGTTAATGACAATGTTATAACGTAAAAACGAAGAGTTCCCAAAAGACAAATTAGGAGCTCCGTTATCATTGGTAGTAACATATCCTGCTCCACTAAAACCAGATTGGCTGGAAGAAGTCTGCCAAGAAACCTGATCGTTATTTTGTCCACTTTGCGCGAAGTTTTCCGCTTCTATAAAAATTGATCCGTCTATTTCCATAAAGCACCCATTCTCAACACCTGAATTACCTCCAGAACTCGAAGATGAAGACCCACCTGAGCTAGATGAGGTTCCTCCCGAACTTGATGATGAAGACCCACCTGAGCTGGATGACGTTCCTCCAGAACTTGATGATGAAGATCCTCCAGATGAACTTCCACCTTGATCCGAGGCCAATGAAACAATGTCAACATAATTAATTTTTGCATTCGAAGCACCAGAACCCGGCTGAATAGAAAGACGGCCGTCACTTACCGCAACAACCACGTCATATTCGTCAAGAACGTCTTCTCCATCAGAATCATTAAGTTGAGTTTGCTCAACTCGCAAACTATTGATTTGATCTGAATACTGAGGATCTCCACAAGCGATATGAAGTTGATAGTCTCCATTGGGCACTTCAATCTCCCATGTTCTACTTCCGTTCTTTTGCATGTGGTTTAAAGAGCTTAAGCGAGCGTCGCTGGAGCCGCTTCTTTGACGAGTCTCGGAGTTACTTCCATTTAACCAACCATAGGTGAAACCGTTTCCTCTGTTGCCGAAAGAAGCACCTACATCACTTACGTAACCTGCGGGTACACTAAAACCTGACGGTTGAAAATTAACCTTTAAGAAAGGAGAACTAGTACTGCCACCACTCGAGCTACTACCTCCACTCGACGAAGAACCACTACTTGATGAGGAACTGCTGCTTCCAGAATCATCTCCACCACTTGAAGAAGATCCACCACTACTAGATGATGAACCGCTAGAAGAGCTACTACTAGATCCATCGTCACCACCAGAAGACGAACCACTACTTCCTGAACTACCACCAGAAGAACCTCCACTGGAGCTACCTCCATTATCTGAGTCTCCGATAATGTAATTAACCGTAAGCTTAGGTGCCGCTGCAGCATCTCCATTGTATGACTCCGCCGTTCTTTCTCCACTTCCAGTAATTAGAATAGCCAGTTTGTTATTGCTATTCCATTGGTTACGATTGACGATTTCTTGTATAATACTTGATAGATCTGGCGTTCTCTCATTCGCGCCAGATGCTCCAATACTATTCCAAGCGGAAGGCGACCAGTTTACAGAAGCACTAGTAAGTGTTCTATTACTCAAATTATTTGTGCTTGAAGAAAAATCTGAAGCATTATCTGCCGCTTCTCCTCTTATGGTAAGGCTTGTAGAACCTGAGTTTGATTCATCGACGGTAAATTGAATGCTAGCAGAATTGATAGTTGCCCCTTTAGGAATATTTATATTTCTAAAAAGTAAACCAATGGTCTGATTGCCTTTGGAGCCATCTGCCACAAGTTCCAAATCTGATGAAGTCATGTACATCGAGCCATCATTACCACTTTCCTCAGCGTCATCATTACCACCACTTATTTGCCAAGTCCTACTCACTGCTTGTACTCCAACAGTAATATTAACTGCACTAGATGTGGCCGTATTATTATCGTTATCCTCAGCGACTGCGGTCAAGTTATAGCTCCCATTAGCAGGAATAGACCAGTTTACTTCGTAAGGACTTGTATTATCAGTACCTATTAAAGATCCATTTTGATAAAAACTCACTTGACTAATCGAACCGTCAGCATCAGTGGCCGTCGCTCGAATAGTAATAGTCTCCGGGGAATTATAATGCGTCGCATTAGATGGACTGGTAAGATTAACTGCTGGAATACTGCCATTATTCGAGATGGTAACCACCGCACCGTTGGACGGATTCCAGATATCGAGGTTAGAAGGAGCGGTGAAGATATCATCATCACTAACCGAACCAACACTACCAGCATTATCCACCTTAATTGTACGTACTTCAATCTTCGAAGCATCCACGAAAATCCACTTTACCTGATTAAACCGTCCAGTATTTCTAGTCCAATCTTTTCTGTCATCATCATCTCTTAGTGGAGCACCCCAGCACCCTTCTCCGGCATAAACAGTTCCATTTTCGTCGTCACGCTTGAATCCTTCGTCACTGCCAGAACCCGATGATGGTACTATTGGCCACGTGGTCTTAACCGTATGCGCATCACATTCTACTACTAGTCTAACACCGTGATCCTTAAACAAACCGGCCCAATTATTATACTGACCGCTTCCGTTACCTTTACGACGTGTATGTGGACGCATGGGCTTGTGGTATTGAGCTATTTTCCAAATAGTATTTGAATTTTGAAGATCGTTGGCCAACCAGCTGGTCTGAGAACCACCAATGGATATCTCGGTATTAAGTGTATAACTTCGTACTAAATTACCACCAAATGTCAGTGCGTAATACATATTAGAACTTGGGCAATCAAAAAGCTCTTCTACCACTCCATTCGATCTTTCGTGATTTCCTCTAGTGGCTACAAAAGGAGTCATTCTTCCATCTTGCGCTATATGGTCTTGCCAGTCGTCAAACCACTGAATCCATCTTTCGTCTGTATCTGGTCCTGTATAGTCCCCACCAAATAACACAGCATGAGGCCTTAATTTTGCGACAATACGATTTGCATTTCTTCTTGGCGTACGGTTATTCCGCGAATCACCTCCAGCAATGAAAGAAAGTCTCTGTGAAGGGTTGTCGGGAAGTGTCTTAAACCAAAACCTTGGGGAAGTTCCTTGACTATCTTTAATCACAAAATAATAAGCAGTGTTAGGTTGCAACCCCGTTAATCTAGCGAACCGATTATTCATGCCCTTCGTTGAGGTAGATCGATCCACCCCATGGCTATAGGCGTAAGCACCATAATTGGTACCATGATCTTCCGTGTCGTAATAGACAATAGGTGAATTTCCTGATTTTTGATTCCAACCAATTACCATAGTCGTGGCAGGATCTGCACGCAACGATATTCTATACTTATCAGTTGCCGCTTTCACAGTAGTGGAGAAAATCAGTAACAGTACTGA
>CAYMST010000293.1:0-5922 GCA_964393115.1 uncultured Roseivirgaceae bacterium
CCATGAGGGAGTTAAGGCTAGACAAAGTGGTGAATAGCACGGTCCATATCGCTAACATGTCAAGGCTAGTAGGAGATGAAGGAACGAATACGGGGTTTGTCTTAGCCGGAGTAGTGGCTGGGGATAAATTCGGTGTGAATAATCGGTTGAAAGCGATTAAAAGAGCTTACCGTAAAACAAAAGGCACCGCAGAGATAAAGACAATCAGAGAAGATCAGCTTAAGTACGTTGACTTCATCTGCAAATTCATCAAGCTACCATCCTATACTAACTTTAAGTACGTTCTTGGGATGATGGGAGGTAAGCCAAGTTTTATCCCGCTTAAGGTGTTGTCAGGGAGGGATCAACCCTTCACGAAAACCTCTTCTTTTCCCAAAGGTCTCATGTGGGTTAACGCATTATGTCCTGCAAATGATAAGGTAGAGGAGCTATACGATGTGGTGAAGTCTAAGTTTGATGAGCATGGTTATCCTTTTAAGATCACCTTTACCTATGTGAACCCAACGACATTGGTAATGATTACCAATATTGATTTTGAGAAAACTGATCAGGAAAAAGATAAGGCAAACGCTTTCAAAAAAGCACTTTCAGATGAACTTTATAACAAGGGATATTTCCCTTACCGCTTATCGAATAAATATGATCAGTCACTAGATCAATATGCTAGTAGAGATAATGCTTCTTTGCTCAGCGATTTAAAAAGGCTTTTTGATCAACATGGAGTCTTTTCTCCTGGTAAATACGGAATTGGTTGAGAGGGCTAGACTTTACACATAAGTGCTGAGAACAGCCAATGGTTGGTCTTAGCTTGGACTAAAGCGTAATATCTATTTGAGGTCAAAAAAACCTTATCGTTTATTTTAGCTTTATGTACGATGTAGATAAATCATGTGTTTCGCTGACTTTATCTACATCATAGATACTAGATATAATGTGTGGAATAACGTCAAACTTACATCATCGTCTCCTAAGAAGCGTATTGTTATTCATACCTTTGAATAGCATCAAAGACACTCCATTTCATGGAATGTTTTTTTCTAAGGTCATACTCTCGTTGTAAGTTCATCTAGAACTCTTCCGTTGTCCCAAAAAAATGCTGAATCCAATAGCTGTATTTGCTGTAATCGCTCTCTCTTGTTTGAGTATTAAACTTATTCTGGTCTGTTGTGCACCAATCCCTTTGGCCAATTTGTAAGCAGTTAGCCCAATAGGCCCTAGGATTTCCTTCTCTAACATTTCTCCTGGATGTATGTTCGTTTTCTAATGATAAACAGTTATTTGTACTTCCTGCGCATTTTTTTCATTCCATCTGAACAACATACACCATTGATCATTAATTCTTACTGCCCAAAACCCCTCACGATAGCCCTACATTTTATGTAGTCGGTTGCCTGGAGGAATCTTAAGGTCGTCGACGTGTCCAGCTGCATGAATCATAAAGAGTTTTCTTAATGCGGCTCTTTGAATATCCGGATGCCATTTGCAGGTATTTGTGCTCTCCCATACTCGTTGAGTATGCTTTTCTCCAAAGCTCGCTATCATAATATATGATAGAAATACTGTCTCGATTTGATAGTATCAATAGAGGGTAGTAAAAAAACTAAGATCAAATCAGGCTACAGAATGATTGGATGATTCATTTCTGTTTAAGGTTTTATAATTGAAACCAGTGCAAGTCGCTGTTGTTCTTCGATTTTAACAATTCAGCGTAATGGCTTTTATATTGTTCTTGATTATATCTAGCCTTTGCTTCTCGAGCATCTCTGATATCGATATTTTTTGATTTCAAAATAGTTGAAGTCTGTTTCCCATGGCGTAGTCCTGTAAAATTTAGATTCGTTCTGAGAAATTTATCCGCCAAAGTCACATGAAACGTTTCCTCGATTTCTTTGAATAATATTTTTTATGATAAATAAGAAAGTCCTGATTGAGTTTAGAATATTTTTTACGAGAATTTTAAACGATTTAAGCAGTATCAAGGAGTTATTTACTGCTATCAAACCTGTTTTCTAATTGCTCTAATAGGTAAGTGGAGTTTTTGATTCCTACCGCTTCAGCTATCTCTTTATGCTTGGCACTAGGACGTTTTAGGAGTAGATCCCTTGCCTTTTGAAGGCGCGTCTCAATAATGATTTCCTTAGTGGTATAGCCAAGCAAAGACTTTACCCTTCTATTGAGGGTGCTTTTCGACATCTTAAAATGATGTGCAATATGTTCAACTGAGAACTGATGGGATTGTAGGTTGTCATATATAAAATTTCTCAGTTGATCTCCAAACTCGACGGTTCGGACGTCTAAATGAAATTCCTTTGTTTTTTCTACACTACCGAAGTTGGAAGCCATTGCTTTCTTAATGCTATATTTTAGCTCTTCTACTAAAAATGGCTTTGTTATATACGCGTCAATACCTAAGGATAATATTTGGCTTTTAGCCAAATCATCTACTCTTGCGGTTAACATTATGATCGGTAAGTCAAGTGTAGAAGATGATCGGACTTTTCGGATAAGTTCCTCTCCATCCATTTTCGGCATCATAAAATCGGTAATTAGTAAATCGTAGTTATGGCGCATTAGCATAGCAAAAGCCTCTTCGCCATTGCTAGCTAAATCAAGACGGTAGTCACTTAAAAGATCTTTCAGAAGGCCCTGCATTTGCACGTTATCTTCTGCTATTAATATTCTTTTTTCTACTTGTTGTGTTTCTGATCTTTCTGTGGCGTCAATTTTTTCTTCTGCTATGGACGATAATTTAACTGCCTCAGATGGAATGTATATCGTAAATGAAGTCTCAACATAGGGTTTACTTCTTGCGTCGATTCTGAAATCGTGAGCCTCTATAATTGACTTAACATATGAAAGTCCTATCCCCGTACTGTTCTTCATTTTAGTGATTTGGTTGGCTTGATAGAAACGATCAAAAATATTGGGCAGATCCTCGCTCGATATACCTGGCCCATCGTCAATAAATACTAACTCTAATCCAGAAGTAGACTCAATTACCTTAAACTCAAATCTTCCTTTGGGTGAAGTATACTTAAGCGTGTTAGTAAACAAATTATTGATAGCACTCTCGAATAAGGCAGTATCAATTAAAACTTGTAACCCTTCGTGCGGGACTTCTGCGTGAACACTAATACCTTTTTTCTCAAAGAGGTAAGTGAAATTTCCTTGTATTTTGTCAATCAACGGATTGAGCTCACACCATTGTCTATTTAGTGTAAAGTTAGCGCTATCAAGCTTCCCAAACTCAAGGATATTAGTAAGCATTCTACTAATATCTTCACTTTGCTCTCTAATTATATTCACTTTCTTCAAGTCGCTTTCACTATGTGTCGTGACATCCAGGTTATCCGCATAACCCTTGAGAATAGTAAGCGGAGTTCTTAACTCATGGGATAGGTTAATGAAAAAATCAGATTTCAGTTTATGATATGCCTCAATCTCATCTTTTTGTTTTAAGATGAGGTTTTTATCAACTAGTAACTGTGTCTCATTCTTATCGTTGATGACAATCAATTGCCTCACAAGGAAAAAAATTGAGATAAACAGTACAGAAATATTGGCGTAACCGTAGACTTCCTCACTGTAGTGATGAAAAAAATGATTGGGTATGTAGAAACTCGCTATACAAACGATCAGAACACCAACCTGCAACCAAAAATTATCAAATAATACCATACTTATCACCATGATAAGTAGGTAGAAAAATTCTGTTAGCTTTCCAGTGAATATGAAATTGATATTAATAAAGTAAAATAAATAGGCCAGTGTGATGACCAGAATTCGTGCCAACCACTTTCTCTTGTATACCGGTGAAGAGTTTAGTTTATAGATTCCTATGCAAACAATTAATTCCGCAATCATCGAAGGAATGGGTGTGTAAAACTGTTGTACAAGGTCCAGTATGATAAATGAACTATAGAATATAAATCCAAGTAGGCATAGTGAATTTATTAGAACAGTTCGCTTGATTTCTTTAGTGGACATACCATCGCGCAAACCTGAATTTAAGAGTTGTTTATACGCATTTTTTAACGTTTTCAAACTGTCAAGTTGATTTTATAGATCCAAAACTTCAAACATTCACTATGTGCATCGAAAAAACAATTTTTGAAGCGAAATATAACTTTTTGATCCGTTTCGTGACTGCTGTCTACAGAATTTTGTGGTAGTAAAAATAAGCTCCGAGCATACTTGGGGATGTTAAACAAATTATACGATGAACAAATTTTTAAATGCACTTCTTCTATTGGTTATTACTTTATGTATTTCTATGCTTTACTCTTGCAACGATGATGACACTACTGTAATTATTGATAACGGAGGAGAACCAATCGCAGAAAATTTTACAAAGACAGTCGAGGAAAACCCAGTTCCTGACCAGATCATTGGCTCTATCAGTGCCAATCTAAATAACAATGAGACGCTGAGTTTTACTATTCTGAGTCAAACTCCACAAGGAAGCATAGCCATAGATGGTAGCACAGGGGAAATTGCCGTAGGTGATGCCCGAGTTTTTGATTACGAAATTAATCAGCAAGTCATTGCAGAGGTGATCGTAAGTAACTCAATCAGTCAGGATACGATAAACGTACAAATAGATATTGAGGATGCTGGTGAATTTGTTTCCACATGGGTTACTTTGGTCGAAGACCAATCCATTACTATACCTATCAATCCTGCTTTCACCGACTATAATTACGTAGTCAATTGGGGAGATGGGGTTATAGAAAGGTTTACTGGAGCAGCGGATCATGTCTTCGCAAACGGTGGCGACCATCAAATTGTGATTTCAGGAGACTTTCCTGCTATTTATTTTAATGGAGGCATGGATCAACCTACTAGTAATGAACGCAGATTTAAGTCTATCGACGGATGGGGTGGTATGAAATGGAAAAGCTTTGAAAATGCTTTCACTGGTTGCGTTAATCTGATTTACAAGGCTGATGATACACCAGACTTATCTGATGTTGCAAGTCTAAAATCCATGTTTTCAAATTCATCATTCAATGGAGATATTGATGATTGGGATGTAAGCAATGTTGAAGACTTTAGTTCTATGTTCGTTTCAGTGAGCAACTGGAATATGTCCATTAGCAGTTGGGACGTAAGCAATGCCAAGAATATGTCTTCTATGTTTTTTAACACTTCACAATTTAACCAGCCTCTTAATAACTGGGATGTAAGTGGAGTTACCGATATGTCATCAATGTTCAGTCGCGCTTCTGCATTTGATCAAAGTCTAGAAGATTGGGATATAAGCAATGTGTCTACTATGGACAGGATGTTTAATGATTCTGGAATGTCAAGTACGAACTATGATCTAACCTTGGAGGGGTGGAGTGCTTTACCTTCAGTGATGCCAGATGTCATATTAGGTGCGGAGGGAGTAAAATATTGTAGTAGTCAAACATCAAGAACTGACCTGATAGCAAAAGGATGGACTTTTTTCGGAGATTCAGTTGATGGTAGTTGTGTCAAATAAGAAAAAAATAAGGATTAGTTTCCTCGATTGAGTTTAACCTGAAAAATGTATTGGGAAATCTATTCCAGGCACAAATCGCTTTGAAATAGAGACTTACCATGACTTTATTAAATCGCCATAGCGATGCTATGCCTCTTTAATATAAGTCTCTCTTTCTTTGCGCTTTCTCCCTTCATAACGAATTCAAATGCATCATTCAGGTTTAAGAAATCGAAGCGCCGAAGTTCATAAAATATGGAGTTCGGTGCTTTAGTTTATAGGTGTCTGAGTTTTATTACTCAAATATGCCAGGTCATCTACATATTGAAAAATTACAATAACCATCTTCCTACTACTTATACCATTTAAACTATATAGAGGTGTGTATTTTGCTGCTGTTTTTTCCTTCTTCTACTTTAAAAAGCCTCGCCCTAGCGCTGCTAGGTCTGCATTTTTTG
>CAYMST010000294.1:0-5915 GCA_964393115.1 uncultured Roseivirgaceae bacterium
AGAAAGCAGGGTTTTGGAATTTTTCTATTTGATTAAAGGCAATTTCTAACTCATACAACATTTCCTGTCTCCCTTCGTCTACCCTTGGAGCTTGGCTCGTTGGGCCGACAAAAGCTGATGAGAAAAGGTAGCTAAGTCCAGGATGATTTTGCCAATAAGTAATCATGCTTCTTAGTAGATCGGGACGGCGTAGTAGGGGGCTGTTATCTGGAGAGGTGCCGCCTAGTGTAATGTGATTACCTCCACCTGTGCCGGTATGTCGTCCATCGAGCATAAACTTTTCTAAGCCGAGTCTACACTCCTTGGCGGCCTCAAAAAGTTGCTCGTAGTTATGCGTTAAATCCTTCCAAGTACTTGCTGGATGAATGTTTACTTCGACCACGCCAGGATCAGGAGTAACCATTATCTTTTGTGTTCTGCCGTCAGTTTTGGGCTCATAACCTTCGATGACCACTGGTAATTGGAGTTTCTCGGCAGTTTGTTCGATACAAGCAAGTAAATCCAGGTAATGCTCAAAGTATTCCATAGGAGGTAGGAAAATAAATAGCTTCCCTTCTCTCGGTTCAATGGAAAGTGCTTTTTTTACCGTATAAACAGTGAAAGTTGGTTCAAATTCTTCCTGTTCTTTTTCCTTTACCAGAAGAGGACCTTGCCGGGTATCTTCTTTCTCTTCTTTGTAGTCGTAACGCTTAGGGTTATGTAGCTCAGACGGTACTTCGTCATGAATTTGATCTTGGCGATTAATTGCTTTTTGGTGATAGTCCTCAAGCGGTTCCAGTCTTTCAAAAGGACTTCTTTCGGCTTTATTGTGGCGTTGAGAGGGGACTTGGTGAGGTAGTGAGTCTAAAGGAAGTCTAAGCCCAATAGGAGAGTTTCCGGGTTTTAGGAATAAGTGCTTTCTCCTAAACTCCCACGCACAGCTAAGCCAACGATTTGAAGCATAATTCCACTCTAGGGGTAGTACAAATCCTTTTGGAGCGTTGAGCCCATTTTTGTCCAGCAATTCCATTAATGTTTTTCGCTCACTAGAATCGTCTAGAGGAACGTTGAGCGGATCTACGTTTATTGGTAAGTTCCCTTCTTCCCACAGGAAATACATCGCGTCCTCATATGCCGGAGAGATGTTATTAGGGTTGATCGCTAAATAACTGGATAGCTCGTTAAGAAACATCTCCGCTTCCTTATTACCATACCCATAGTCTTGATAGATATCAGCAATTAAAGATTCATTCTTCCAAATAGGCAGTCCATCCTTTCGCCAGTATAACGATAGTTGCCATCTTGGAATGGGCTCGCCCGGGTACCATTTACCTTGTCCAAAATGAATAAAGCCTTGTTTGCCAAATCGATTTCGAAGGTTCTTTATAAGCTTGTAGGAAAGTTCACGCTTGTGAGGGCCGTCGGCAGCATTATTCCATTCGGGAGACTCCATATCATCGATGGATACGAAGGTTGGTTCTCCACCCATGGTCAGTCTAGCGTCACCTTCTTGTAAGTCTCTTTCCACTTGGTCTCCTAAATCCATGATACTCTTCCATTGAGTGTCAGAATAGGGTTTGGTGACTCTTGGGTCTTCATGTATACGAACAACGTCATTTGTGTAGTTGAATTCCACCTTCGCAGGATCAACAAGGCCAGTTATTGGCGCTGCACTTACCGGGTTTGGAGTACATGAAAGCGGGATATGACCTTCGGCGGCAAAAAGCCCTGATGTTGGGTCTAACCCAACCCAACCGGCACCTGGAATAAACACTTCTGTCCAGGCATGAAGATCGGTAAAGTCTTGTTCGGTTCCAGAGGGTCCGTCTATCGACTTCTGGTCTGCTTTTAATTGTACCAAGTAGCCAGAGACAAATCGTGATGCCAAGCCGTGATAGCGTAACAACATGGCCAGTAACCATGCTGAATCCCTACAAGACCCTGATCCTAAGCTTAATGTTTCTTCACATTCCTGTACTCCTGGTTCGTACCGGATCGTATAAGATACCTTTTGATAAATTAATTGGTTTAGAGCCACTAAGAAATCAATAGTGTTTTTGCCGAGGTACTGTTCAGACTCTTTTACCAAAGCCTGGAATAGTGATCCTGCCTCTAACGTTTCTAAGTACGGGTTTAGTTCCTTTTTGAGTAGGTCGGTGTATGAAAAAGGAAACTGCTCGGCATAGTCTTCAATAAAGAAGTCAAATGGATTTAACACCTCCATTCTGGCGATTACCTCCACTTCCACTTTAAAGTGGTCCACTTTCTTGGGAAAAACTACCCTGGCGACATGGTTACCGAAAGGGTCTTGCAACCAGTTGATAAAGTGTTCTTCCGGAAATATTTTAATCGAATAGGCCTCAATAGGAGTGCGACAATGGACAGCAGGTCGTAAGCGGATAGTCTGAGGTGATACAGTGATGAAGCGGTCATAGTGATAAGAGGTGTTGTGGCGTATAGCTACCCGAATGGCCATGTTTATCAAATTTTAGTATTCGAAGCGAAAAAATTAAGAAATTATTAATTCCGTTATTCATTGAATAAATAGTTGAAGATTCTTCAATAACATTCGGCTATTGTTTCTAATTTCAATACCAATTAAGTGAATAATTGAATGATTCAAAAGATTGTTATGTCAATATTCATGTAGGTAGAAGATCTTTTAACACAATTGCAATATGCTGGCAGAAGAGTTGTTATTTTCGAAAGGGTATGATTTTCAAGATAAGATGTATGATGAGGTTTTTGAAAATCCAGAAAGACTCCGTAACTATTACTTCAAGCTATATCAAGAGTTAAAACATCTTTCCATTCAGGAATTCGAACAGCTCAATGAAAACGCAAAACTGTCCTTTCTAACGCAAGGCGTGACCTACGCGGTTTATTCCGGAGACAATAGCTCAACAGAAAGGATATTTCCTTTTGACCTTTTTCCTCGGATTATTCCAAATCACGAATGGAAAGTAATGGAAGCGGGACTCCTACAAAGAAACCGGGCAATCAATGAATTTGTAAAAGATATCTATGGTGACCAGAAGGTGTTAAAAGATAAAGTAGTTCCTCGAGAACTGGTGATGTCATCTCCACACTACTGTCAGATGATGGCTGAAATAAAGCCTGCAGGTGGTATCTATACACATGTTTGTGGGACGGATATAATTCGTCATAATGATGGCAATTATTACGTACTGGAGGATAATCTTCGGTGCCCTTCTGGCGTGAGTTATGTATTGGCCAACCGAGTAGCACTTCAACGTACCTTCCCGACTATCTTCAAACGAGTTCAGGTAAGTCCAGTGATGGAGTACCCTAGCGCCTTACTTGAGACCATGAACTCTTTGGTACCGGATGACTTAGAAGACCCTGTTTGCGTAGTGCTTACTCCTGGGATTTATAACTCCGCTTATTATGAGCATAGTTTTTTAGCTCAAAGTATGGGGGTAGAACTAGTAGAAGGAGGTGATTTGCATGTCGAGAACGATAAAGTATACATGAGGACCATCTATGGCCCCAAAAAGGTAGACGTCATTTATCGCCGTCTTGATGATGACTTTCTAGATCCTGAGGTGTTTAAGCCGGATTCAATCCTTGGGATTCGAGGTCTCATGCGTGCCTATCAAAAAGGAAATGTATCCATCATTAACGCACCAGGGACGGGTATATCTGATGATAAAGCCATCTACAATTATGTCCCTGATATCATTAAGTACTATCTACAAGAAGACCCGATTTTATTTAATGTGCCCACTTATTTATGTGAAAATTCTAAAGAGATGAAGTATGTTCTCGATCATATCCCTGAATTGGTTGTGAAGCCTGTGGACATGTCTGGAGGATACGGGGTTATGGTGGGGAACCGTTTGAGTAAGAAGGAAATTGACGATTTGAAAGGTAAAATCAAGCAAAACCCACGAGATTTTATTGCTCAGCCTATTATGTCATTGAGCACACATTCTACCTATATTGAAAATGAAAAGGTTATTGAGCCTCGTCATATCGACTTAAGAACATTTACCCTAATGGGTAAGGATTATAATTTCGTGCTTAAAGGAGGGCTTACAAGAGTGGCACTAACTCGGGGAAGCTTAATCGTCAACTCTTCTCAAGGGGGAGGAGCAAAGGATACCTGGGTGCTCGAAAATTAACTGTTAAACAATTAACCAAATACTAAAGATGCTGTCGAGAGTTGCCAACTCCCTCTATTGGATGGGGAGATATATTGAAAGAGCCGAGTATATGGCGCGTTACCTCAGGGTTCAATATTTTACGATATTGGATGCCCCAATGAATCAGAATAAAAATTTCGTGCTGCGCTCTATTATGTTCATGTCTGACTTGGAAGAAGAGGAACAGCTGTTTAGCTATCCTCAGGAAGACGAAATTTTGATTGGAGCTTCCTTATCCCTCGAAAACCCAAGCTCTATCGTTTCATGCATTCATCACAGTCGAGAGAATGCTAGAACTATTAGAAATGTGATTTCCAGTGAGTTATGGCAGGAGATAAATCGCTGCTACCATTTTGTGAACAATTATAATCATCAGTATTATGTGACCAGAGGACTGTACGACTTTACCGCTAAAGTGCAGGAGCATACCTCTATAATACGTGCTACACTAGATGGATCTCTACTGCATGATGAGGTATGGGCGATGATCAAAATGGGAGTTCACTTGGAGCGTAGCATACAAATAATACGAATCCTAGCTAATAAAATCAATGACATTAAAAGTTTAACACTTGGGGAAAAAGGTACAGCTATTGAGTCTTATCAATGGGCGACTACGCTAAAGATCTTTGAGGCATTTGATATGAACTATAAGACCTACAAGCGATCACCCAATGAGCATAATACCATCGATTTTTTGGTAACAAACCCTTTGTTCACCAGGTCATTAGCGTATAATATTAAGCTGCTAAGTCAATATAGCGTGCGTATTCTAGGAACTCCAAAGACCAAAAAGGAATCACTAGGTTTTCACTTAGCTAAAATGGCTGCTTTTTATGAATACTTGACTATAAAAGAAGTTGAACTCAATGTGGACGAGTTTTTGCTAAACGCACTAAACGATATTTATGAAATACATCTTGACTTAGAAAAAGAACTGATTAAAATCGGTTAGAGCAAGGCCTTTTGTCATACAAATACCGGAGGCCTGTCTTTCAGAATTTCCAAAAGCTCTGGTGGGCCAGAGTAGATATCATCCATAAAGCGGTCAAACTCTTCCCTGGTCTCTGGAGATAATAAGTCGATGATTTCATCCAATGCCTTTTGCCCTAACATATACGGGAATCCGTTTTTTAGCATTTGATCCCGATAGAACATGCCATAAATAACATAATCCTCACAATCATTTCGACTAGTTCCATATATCAAACATTCTTCCGTCCAGTTATTGTCAGGAGCATTTTGTATGGCGATTGCCCTGGTCTCTAACGATGCTTTTGATGCCATATATGCCTCAATGTTAGCTCTTGAAGATGTGGATAGCTTTGAATTGATTTCCATCGCGCAGTGCATGCATATGGCGTATTCGTATACCGTATCAACGGCAGTGTAGCCAGGGTATCGCTTAAATGCTTTCTCAATCAAATAGGGGACTTCAATTTCCATTAGCGGCTTTCTGCAAACATTACAACAGGTAAAAGGTCCTTCATTTTCGTAAGAATGAAATTCTTTCGGGATTTCATTTGGGGCGTGTCGGTGATCTTGCAAGGGATTATAGTTTGGTATAGGGCCAAAGTTAAAGACGATATGGGATTTAAGATCTAGTAAAAAACTATAACGTACTGTTTAGAGGAAAAAATATAGTTTTCATTATTTGAGCTGGGATGATTCTTGAGTTGGACAAGTGTCATATGTTATGTAAGGTTAATCTAAGAGTTGATATAAAGTCAGTAATACATCTTTCAAACCAGAATTGTTTTATCGGTTCTA
>CAYMST010000295.1:0-5858 GCA_964393115.1 uncultured Roseivirgaceae bacterium
CATTCCAGCTGTTTCCTAACCCTGTTAGCACCACACTCAACGTAAGTATCGGTAGCACGTTAGCTGAGAGTTATACATTATTTGATGGCGTCGGAAGAACCGTTGCTGTCGGAAAAATAAACCCAGAGAATAAAGTATTGCGAATCAATACAGCTGACTTTGAGTCTGGAGTTTATTTCATTCGAATAGCCGATCGTACGGAGATGTTTATTAAAAAGTAATCACGAAAGTGATATAATTCATGGTCCTCCAGAGAACCTGGAGGACTTTCTTACCACCCGACTAATGTCTAAGCAAGCTATTTCGATGTTTTAGAAATAACCTCAGCTTCCTTCTTTAAGTCTTTAGCAAACCGCTCAAAATTCTCGTCAAAAGGTGGAATGTACTTTGCATACATTGGAAACATTACCCCTCCAATCTTTTCACTCATAGAAAAAATGACTCCATCAGAGGTCTTCTCTAAACTAAAAATACGCGTTCCCTTACTGTCGCCCCATACCATGTGTTCTTCGGTGATCATCTCTTTCACTTTGACTTTGAATGTACGCTTCTCATCAAGCGTAGATACCAAACGGATCTTTTGTCCTGTCGTAATCTCCCCTTCCAAGGATACAATGGTTGAGTTCCATCTAGAAAAATCTGAAGCATTGGTCAATAGGGCCCAAACTATTACAGGGTCTGATTCAATACGAATGCTCACACTTGTTGCTCTACTAAACGTCTTTTTGATTGTCGTCGCTACACCGTTTTGTGCAGTAGCGGATAATGTACCTGCCGTCGTAAAAATTAATAATAAGCGTTTCATTTAACTGTTTTGGCTTTTGGACGCCTAGCCGCAGTAAAATGATAGGCTTTCTCTTAATTTTTTTTCAAATAGTTTTCCATTACCTTTCTATTGTGCTCTAAATGATGCAGTTGTAGTTCGGCGGCCCCGGATTCAAAAGGGTCGATTCCATTTAACACTTTCATTCTTAAATCAAAAAGCTCTTCTTTCGTTTTCAAATCGGCATCCTTGGCCATCTGAATTTTAACTATTTCCTGCTGAGCATCCTGGTCAGGATTAAAAATACCATTTAACTCCGTGCATTGATGACACACCCCTTCTTTATTGATCAATGAACACCTATGGTTAAAAACCTTTATCATCTGTTGCCTGCCCTGGTGCAAGTAATACTTAACCATTGCTTCGGTTAAACTCATGATAATCCCTATTTCTTTTACCTTAAACTCATAGACTTCTTTAAGAAATATCACCAGCTGTTGTTCCAGAGGCAATGACTTGGAGACACAGGTAAAGCAAAAAGCAATGTGCTCTTTGATTTCAAAATTTCCTTGCGGCGAGGTATGTCTAATGGCCATGGCTTCTTCAAAAAAAGATTGATTGCTTAGTGCGGTCTCTTTGCAAATGTCCGTAACATTTTCAGGCCAACGTTTTTTAGAACGCAACAGATCCTTTGCCAAATTTGAGGCTATCGCAAATACCCATGTCTTTAAAGTGGAATTACCTTTGAAGGTAGAGAGTTTTTCGCTGGACTTAATATAGGTTTCTTGAACGATATCATCCGTATCCTCTCTACTAGCCGTAATGCGTAATATGTAAGACTTCAACTGAAACCTTAAGGATTCGAATTCCTTTACAAAGATTTCTTGAAGCATAAACTAAACATGGTTTTGGTATAAACAGAAATCACCAAGTTGACTGACTTAAATTAGGATCCGTTTGTCATAAATAGATGATTTTTGTTCTAAATTTAATTGAGATATGAGAAAAATAGAAAACCTAGATGACGTGCACTTCATGGTTGACGAATTCTACAAGCGTGTCCGTCAGCATGAAGAGCTAGGGCCAATATTCAATAATAAAATAGGTGAGTTATGGGTTCTACACATTGATACCTTAACCCGTTTTTGGGAAACGCTTCTTCTTGGAAATAGAACCTACTTCGGGTCACCATTCCCAAAACATATGGAGTTACCCATCGAAGATGTTCACTTTGATATGTGGTTAGGGCTGTTCAAGGAAACAATTGATGATCTTTTCGAAGGAGATAAAGCCGAAGAAGCCAAGAATAGAGCAAGCCTAATCGCTAAGACATTTCAAAGTAAGCTTAACTACCTGAAGCAGCAGAGTACTTAAGGTACCCGACACCATTTCAAGTAGTTATTCCGGTTTAGTTCGAGTAGTCAGACTCAATTTTTGATTAACCGCTTAACGACAGATGAGCCATCATTAAACATTATTTCAACAAGATAAATGCCTTTTGGAAGTGAACGTACTTCCAAACTAAGAGCTTCATGAGTTTGGCGAATTTGGGTGGTGAATGTCTTACCTACTGCACTTACAAGCTTCACAGTTTCAATAGTACCTAGTCGTTCTGAAGATATCTGTATCTTATCTTGTATTGGGTTTGGCGTGATTATAACCTTTGAAGCAAGTACTTCATCACTAAAAGAAATCACCGGCGGACTTATGGTTACCATTTCATCTCCCACCAATATGTTATCCTCTTCATTGAGTTCCTTGACATCATTGGTTTTATCAATCACAGTAATTAAACGATATGAGCCTACTGGTATATCCTCTGGAACCATTGTCTCAATGATCATAGAAACAGTTTCTCGAACATCAAGCTCTTCTGAAAAAGAAGCCATTCCTATTAAAGTATCTTCGGCCTCGTTCCATTCAGAATCGATGGATAAGTAAATACTCACATCAAAGTTTGAAACAGCGCTTTTACCATTGTTAATGACACTGAGATATATTCCACTATCTAGTTTTGGTCCATCAATGGTACTTTCAAAGCGAATATTAATGTCAGAAATAGATAGATCGGGCAAGTTGGCAAGAATCGTTATGGCAGCGGAACCTATGTTATTGGTTTCATCGATCTCCTCAATAAGGTTCTCTTCATCAATAATGAATAACAAAAAGTAAGAGCCAGGTACTGTCTCCAATGGTATTATTGCAGATCCTCCACTGATAATACTGTTATTTGGAAATACTTGGTCGTTTACTTCCCAATCAAGCAATAAAATATCGTCATTGTCTAGAGTTTTGTTAGAAGAGAGATATGTCTTATGCTTAAAACTATGTAGAATACTATAATCGGTATCATTTTTAATGTCGTATAGAATAGTTTTTTGATCCCCAGCGGTAACTGAGTCTCCTTGTGGGAATCTAATGTTGGAAATGGATAAATCCGCTTTTCCATTTTGAATAATGATCGTAGAAGCAACTTTGTTGTTTTCTAGATTATTATCGCTAGAAGGTTGATCGGCGATAACCTCTACAATATATTTTCCACTATTGACTAACCTTGGAGCCGAGGTTGTTAGTGTAAAATTTCTATTATCACCGGGAGCAAATCCATCAGCATTGATAAAAACTAACACCCCCATTCTTTGCGCAGACTCTGCTTCTTGCAAAGGTGACAAATAAGCATTTACACCACTATATAAAATTTTTGTGGACCCAGTATTGCTTATGGAAAAACCGATATCAAAGTCTTGACTCGAAGCAAATTTATTGATTGTAGATGGTGATAAAAATAAGTTACTAATGCCCAGCTGCACGTCATCGACTGTAATTTCCAGTTCTAAGGAAGTACTAAAATTGTTGTTCTCATTACTTTCATTGATGTCATTTTGATCGTCGGCATTGACAAACAGAAAATAGGACCCTGGGTCATCTTCTCTTCGGAAAGCAGGTATAGTGACTGCTTTAGACTCGTTAATCCCTAAGGCTGGCCCTTTTAAGATTCTAGAGTTGTTTTTAGTCTTATCAAAGGTGTTTTCCGTATTCAGCTGATATCCGATCCAAAAGCTCTCAGTGCTTGGTGCGTCTCCTTGGTTCAACAAGGTTACTGTAATCTCGACACCTTCGAGTCTCGGTAATGAATTCCGACTTAAGCTTACATCGGTGATCACAATGTCCGGCGACTGTGCTAACAACGTTGATGTTATAAAATTAAAGAAAAGGGAAAGTGTACTTGCTCCAAATAATTCTTTCATACCAACTATTTTGATCTAAACGATTTGTCGTTTCAGATTGATGTTTCGGTTTTAATATCGGTATTAATCCTGAAATACCTTGAAATACTGATTGTTTTTCGACGGCAATGAGCGACTCGACGAGGAATAAATCCTAACATATGCCATATTCTAATTACCGTGAAATAACATATCGGTCGATATGATCTATCTATTATCAGCTAGTGATACTCGCTATATTTCAGAGGCGACGATTCCTTGGTTTTGCAAATGGCTTAAAATGGAATTCTCGGTATAGCCGAACCATCTATCAACTATAATGCCTGTAGGGCTAATAAGGATATAGTCTGGAATAGCTTTCACGTTGTATTTTTTGCATATTCCAAGTGAACCTTTTCCATCGGACAAATTAACCCAAGAGATACTATCTTTAAGAGTAGCTTTTCTCCATGACTCAAGAGGAATATCTTGTGTAATACTCACAATTTTTACTACGTCTCCTAAGTCCTTGTGTACTTTGTGTAACTCCTTAGACGCTCTTCTACATGGTATACATGCCGAACTCCAAAAATCAAGCAATAAGTATTTTTTATTCGTTTTGTGAACTACATGAAGGTTCTTTTCTAGGTCATAGGCAGCAAAAGATATAGCTGAGTCGCCTATGGAAGAAGGTATGTCTTGTAAAGCGATGTTGATAGATTCACTCCACACGTTACTCTTGTACTCATTATCCAGTTTATCATAAATTCTTTCAACTTGGACTTTGTGTTCATTGTTGCCATAGTTGAATATTTGATGTAGTATTTTAGTTGCAGCTATCGTATTTGGTATTTCGTTTAAATGGGCCAACTCCAAATCGAATATGTCATATTTCTTATTTAAAATGGCTTTTCTCAAAGCTGGAAACCTTTCATCATCACGGGGGATCCGAATTTGCTGACGATTAAGACTATCAAGCATCCGCCATTGAGCGGAAGAACTATTTTTGATTGTGTTCAACTCAGCCTGCTCTTTTACCCCACTCTCTGCTCTCCATTGTGATAGAAATGGTCCGTCCCCACTAATCCTCGTATTGGAACTTGGCGTTATCCAGAGTTCACAAAGCCCTCCGAACTCTTTACGACCAACTAGCATGACCATCATGTTTTGTAGGGAGGAATCCAATAAACCGGTGAACTGAAACCTCCCGTTTTTTATAGTATCTGTTCCGACTACTAAGTGCAATCTATCATATGACTTATATAGTCTTACAACAGTCGAATCCGGAATGCTTGTTACATTTCCAGAAATGACATATTTTGTGTTTTGCTTGCATCCAATACAAAAAACCAAAAACGAGATAGGTAACAATAAGTGTTTATTCATTTAATCATTTGTTTATGAGTGAATTAGTTGTATTGGCTTCACTTGGAAACGGCCATGAGAGACAATTTGATAAATAGAAAGCTGAAATCAAAGGCTTGTATTGATCTTCCTCCTTAGGGCATCCTTAACTTCTACTAGTCCCCCCCCTATATGTTCTCTTCTCTCCATAATCTGGTATGGCATTTGGACTATACTGAGTCAATGCTATACCCAGAACGAGCCACCAGGATCACTCTACATTTTCGTATTTGGTAGGAACTGCATCAGACTTGAATGCTGACTGAACTTCTAAAAATTACCATCCACAACGATTTGAAATTTGGGTATATCCAAACTCCTTCACCAAACTCTTTGAGTTAGCGTCCCAAAGCATTTGCTTGTCCAGGTTTTTCAGATTTCAAAATTTGAATTCTGATTTCGGGTTTATCAAATACCCAGTTTTTTTGCTATTATCTAGTGTTCGGTAGTTAGATACCTTATACCGTCGATGTGAAAAGAAGCCT
>CAYMST010000296.1:0-5839 GCA_964393115.1 uncultured Roseivirgaceae bacterium
AATCGAAACCTTTGAAATTCTTCTAAAACAACAAACTAAATAAGTATTGATATTGTAAAATTAGAATTATACGTATCTGAAATCAATGCACTTTTTGTGATTGTCTTTACACTTTTTGATATTTGCGACCAATAATCAACGACCAATGAAAGATTTTTTTAAATATTTCGATGTAACCAAATTTGATGAGCAGTGGGGTGTATATCTCACAGTAGCCGGACGGCTTCGAGTAAATGAAAATACTGAGATCTATCCAATCGGCGATCATCCTTCCCAATACTTGTTCAAGTGGGGTAATGGCCGTATTTTGGACGAGTATCAGCTTAATTTCGTAACAGAGGGCAATGGAGTCTTCATTGATGACACTGGAGAATACGAGGTAAAACCGGGTTCTTTTATGCTGATTAGACCGGGTATTCGACACCGATATAAGCCACTATACAAAACGGGTTGGATTGAAAATTACATTGGGTTTAAAGGTAAGCTGGCTAATCAATTCATGCAGAATTTGGATTTTGAACAGCCGGTTATAAATGTTGGAATAAAAGAAGAATTTATTGACACTTATCTGAAAATTTATGAATTAGTCAACCGCGAAGGGGCGGCATTTCAGCAGATAGCCTCTGGAATGCTGATTAAGCTGCTTGGTTATATTCTCGCTTTTCAACGAAAAACACTTAAAACAAGTGAGATAGATAAGTTTATTGAGGAAGCACGGTTTTATATGCGAAACCACCTCGATATTACCATTGATATGAACCAGTTGGCAGAAACCAATCATATCAGTTATGCAAGCTTTAGAAAAAGCTTTAAAAACAAAGTCGGCGTATCTCCACATCAGTATCACCTCAATCTCAAAATGCAGTTTGCCAAGGAAATGCTATTGAGTTCGGATAAGAGTATTAAAGAAATAAGTCGTGAGTTAGGGTTTGACTCGGAATTTTATTTTAGTCGTTTCTTTAAAAAGAAAATAGGTGTCACCGCGTCTAATTTTAGATTGAATGGAAAGGAATAGCCTTCTATAGATTCTAAAAAACTACTTTATGAAATTTGGATTAGCAAATTTATTACATCCATAAATCTCTTTGAAATAGACACTTAACACAAGCTTGCTTAATCACCATAGCGCTGCTATGCCTTTTCAATATTCTTTGCGCTTTATGGCTTCATTACGATCTCTAATGCATATTTTGGGTTGAATGAGATATCATCAGTGCTGGATCGCGTTAGTAAAGAGCAAAAAAAAGCAGTGATCACAATGATCACTGCTTTTGGTTAGTTGCTAAGATTAATTATCGTTTTAAAAGTCTGATAGATTGATTACCTGATTTTATCAAGTATACCCCTTGACTGAGAGTTGAAATATCTAGTGTTTTTGACCAGCTAATATTATGAGTCATTACTAACTCTCCTTTTGTGCTGTATATAAATGCTTTACCATTTTCACTTCCAGTCAAGTTTATTTTATGACTAGCAGGATTTGGATATACATGTAGTTTATTCAACACAGAATTTAATTCCCCTTGTGGTGCCAGTCTAGCTCCTCCGCTGTATCCTGTCCAGCTAATGTCGTCGACTTGTACATCAGCATTTCCTAAACCAACGAAACGTAATGTATAGTTGCCTGACACAGTTAAATTATTGATTGTAAAGGTGTTAATACCGGAGCTAGCTGCCATTAGGAATTGACCTTGAGATATTCCATTAATCAATACCTCTACGGTTCCAGAATTATTAGATCCTGTAGGTAGCGCATTAAAAGTTAAACTTGAAATACCTCCTGTCAAACTAGCTTCTACATATCCACCAGCACTATTATCCAACTTAATAGCTCTTCCGTTCATTACGTTGTTAGTTCTCTTGGACTGCACATAGGACCAGGTGACACCATCATTTCCAACAAACGATCCATCGGCCCATTGATTTACCGTTGGCATCAATTCAAAATCTTCCATTCCCGTTACAGGAGCAGCATCTTGTGAAATACTAATGGTAGTTACTTCACATCCAGTGATTGTCACCGTACCGGATCTTGCAGCCCCAATATTTTCCGTTACTGAAATGGTTATGTCGTTGCCACTAACGGTTGTAGTAATAAAGTCAGCATCATCGGAAACCGTGAATGCTTCAACACTTGTGATCGCTGCGACTATGTTATCAGCTGTATACCCAAAGTTATGAGTTGCGAGTGATGAACTAAGGGTACAAGCCTCGTCCTGCGTTATGCTAATAGTTGTTGTTTCACAACCAGAAATAGTTATGGTTCCCGACCTTGCAGCCCCAGTATTAGCAGAGACTGTTATAGTTACCTCATTTCCGCTTACGGAAGTGGTAATAAAATCCGCATCATCAGAAACCGTAAATCCTTCTGTAGTTGTGATTGTAGTCGTGATACTTTCTGCTCCATATGAGAAGTTGTGACTAGCAATAGACGAAGTAAGCGTACACGGAATATTCCCTACCCAGGCTATATCATCGATCTGAACATCAGAGTTATTCAATCCTCTAAACTCTAGGTCGAAGGTACCTTCAACGTCCAAGTTATCTATCGTGAAGTTGTTCACACCAGAGCCGGCAGCAATTGTATATGTAGCCTCTGAAACGCCGTTTATGAGTACTTCTATTCCACTTGGCTGTGCTGAGCCTGTAGGTGCTGCGTTGAAGGTCAGGTTGGTCAACCCACCCGTCAATGTAGCACTTAGCGATCCATTGGCACTATTATCCAATTTAAGGGCAATGCCATTGATCACATTGTTGGTTGGTTTAGATTGGGTATAACTCCAGATTACGCCATCGTTACCGGTAAATGTGCTGTCTTCCCAACTGCCGTGTGAATTCATCATTTCGAAATCTTCCATTCCACCAGATCCCGCATTTTGAGAGATCGCAATGGTCTTCGTTTGACAACCTGTAACAGTTACTACACCGCTTCTGATTAACCCAGGATTTTCAGTCACGTCAATCGTGATCACGTTACCGCTAACAGAGGTAGTAATAAAATCAGAGTCGTCACTAACAGTGAAAGACGAATCAGAGGTAACAGTAACTGAGATGCTTCCTGTTGTAGCAGCGAAATCATGGCTCGATTTTGACAGGATGGTCACACACGAAGGAGGAGCAGAAGGCTCTAAACGTCTTCTCCAAGATCCGGTTCCAGCAAGGGCAACATAGTAATACTGATGTCCATTTTCAGTTCTGATCTTTGCTTGAATACTTGTAGGATTTTCTACCGCTCGGTTATTTCCTGGAGCAATAGTCCAGTCTTCCCAAGTTAAGTTATCATTACTATCTAAACTTCCAAGGAACGCACCAAGACCTTTTTTATGTGTTGGTACTGTTGTCGTTAATACAATGTAATCCCCATAAGCGGCTAGTCCAGTCATAAGGATCGGTTCACCTGATTCGATCCATTTTTCTGGTTTAAGGCTTAATGAGGTAGGGATATCAAACCCTGCATACTCCCAGTTTGAAGCATCATTCCACCCCCCGGCTTGAGGGTTTTTGTTAATATATAGTCCTTGAACACCGTCGAACTCACCTGCTGCGATCCACCAAGTGAAACCATTTCTACTCATAACGGCCATATCTGTTACGTTTCTGGCATCAGACTTCATATCTTCCCAAGTATAGGTGCTATCGTTTATTTTAACACCTCTATATAGCGTCCCAGCACCACCAGAACCGTCGGATCTTACATATAAATAGTTAGGATCAAATGGATCAACCTGAAGATCTCTGATGTCTTTAAAGTTCATGTCTTCAGAAGAAATCTTTTCCCACTGACCATTATCATTGTAGATTTCTGAAATGTTTTCTGCTACCCATATACCACCTTCTACTACCTGATTTGTAGTGTTTTTACCTCTTGTGGTCACATAAACTTTACTTGAGTCATGCGGATCAAGTGTCATGGTTCTGTAATTTCGAGAAGGAAGATTATTGGTAATACCTGGTGTATTTGGCACTTCACCACCGATTAGTTTCCATGAATCTTTGTCTCCGAGGCTATCTGATTTGATAACCCGTGCGTAAAGTCCGCCAGACTCTTGGTTTGGGGCACCAAATCCTTTTCGCGCATCGATTAATACCAAAGGAGGATCCACAGGAACGGTAAGCACGGACATTACATTTGAAATACCTTGAGGTCCAGCCTCCGAAGTCCATGAGTAACCATGGTCTAAGCTCTGAAGCATTCCATGGTCCGCACATCCTTGTACCATGTAGTTTTCATAGACGTCCACATCATAGTTGTATGGTGAAGAGAAACCTCTTTCATGCGACATAGGATGTCCTTCTTGATAATAAACGACTTCTCCATATACTTCTGACCAGCTTGAGCATGGATAGTCGGTAGCGTCTGCATCAGTTAAGAATACATTCATACCTCCCATAGAGATAATAGAATGATCTGCCCAAGAAGTAGGCGTATAGTCGTAGGCTCTTACGATAAAGTCTCTTTGTTCCCAGCTAGGCTCGAAGTCGTAACAATTGTTCTGACGAGGTAAGTTGAGTACCTGCTGCCATGAGTGGCTTGACAGGTTACCAGCACCGTCAAAGTTTACGTTTGCTTCCCAAAGGCCAACTCTGTTTTTGTTATTGTTCCACACAGTTCCTACTAACACACGATGCGAAGTAGCCGTAGATCTTGGATCGACCTTAGGGTCATACCATTCTGAAGTATTTCCTAGGCCGTTCATAATCATTGTCCATCCGCCATCGATTCCTGTAGCGTTGGTTTTGGCCATGAATACCGCCCATCTTTTGTTTTTATAGTCATACGGTTTTACCGTATCCGCTGGATCAAATGCTTGTGTTTGATAGGTAGCATAGATATAATTTCCATCAGGCGAAAGCGTAACACCTCTAGATCCTCCATCAGGTCTTGTCTTAATAGAAACTGCGTTTCCAGCAGGAGGTAATGCTTCAATAGGTTCTGCAATAGCTGTGAAAGTAGCTCCTGTATCTGTTGAAACGAATACACCAGCTGCCGATCCTATGTATATGTTGCCGTTGGTTGGGTGAATGGATACCCCAAATACGTTTCTATACCCTGTTGTAGTCGTGTACTCAACAGTGGAAAATGTCTGTCCACGGTCTGTAGAAATATAGATTATTCTGTCACCGTTGAACTTGTCAGAAGTAAGGTTTTGAATCGGATCAATTAATGCACCCTCACCCTTTTGAGGATCTTTATTTTGCCATCCTGGTGCCAATACAACGACTTCGTGATTGGCAGAAATGGCAATTGACGCGATGGCGTCACCTCTGGTTTCTTCGATAATATCCCAAGTAACATCCTGATAGTTAGCGGCATCACTATTTGTACATACGTGCGCACCATAAAGTCCACCTTGATACAATCGATTTCCTCCTTCTTCTTGAGCGATTGTGAATCCCATCCCATGACTTAAATCATTACTCACGAATTGCCAGCTTTGACCATAGTCATCTGAACGATAAACCGCTTCCATGTCACTGGAGAACCAGATTCGTCCATCCACATTACGGTCGAAATACACATCTTGTATTTGTCCGCCACCTCCTGGGTTAAGGCTTTCCCATCTATCGATGTCTCCCCAGTCTACTGGTTGAGCAATTGAAGTAGATATTACCCCGATTAGTATAATAAAGACATTAGTATAAGTAGATAGTTTATGCATTTAGTTTGCTGTTAGTTTAAGAAATAGATAATCAATACTTTTTAGAAGTCTTCTCAAATTAATACAAATTGATTGCTTGAAATTTTTCTTTAGACTAACAAGTTGTTTTCTTCGGTGAATAAGACAACTTTTTGTTATTTGAACATTTAATTGATAATTAAGTAAATAATAAGCTTATA
>CAYMST010000297.1:0-5805 GCA_964393115.1 uncultured Roseivirgaceae bacterium
AAATGACCACCAACACCACCACTAACTGACCATACTCCTGTCTCATTATTTTGGAAAGTACTACCAAATAAATCGACCGTGTTACAAACCACTAGCGGATCTGCCGTAATAGAGGTGTTACTGGCATCCAAAATATCGGCTTGGCTCACCTGAGGAGCTACAGTAATAAATACCGTGTCCCGACGAATAGCCCCATCACAGGTCCCGCTAAGTACGAAGGTGTATACCCCATCAGTTACATTTGTAGCTGGAGCTACTGCACTAAAGAAAGTATTTTGAGCATTTGGGTCATCAATATTTATTGAGCCTGGTGCTGGTAAAACCAGCGACCACTGGAGAGACAAAGGATTAATATTTCCCAGGTTACTACCTAGTCCCAATGGGATATTAATTTCTTCATAACAGAAGGTCTCATCACCACCCGCATTAAGCGTACAGTCGGTGACTTGAGATTTTGCAGCATGCCAGCCTAGGCCGAGAAGCAAACAGCAAAAACATAGAATTTGGCGAAGTGTTAACATAACAAATAATTAAGTTTTAATGGATGATTTTTTATAAATCTGGCTATGTGATTAACTAATTGTATCCATAAACCAACCCTAAACAGATTAGCATGATCTAATTAAATCTTTGATTAATCACACATAATGCAAGATTAAGGGCATTTTGATGCCCAAATCATTCAAACAGCTGCCCAAATCGGTCACGACCACCCTCATTTGATTCAAAAACATACTTAAATCATTCAGAGATGAAAACTTCCGTCAAAATATCAAAATGTACAGGTCAAGGAGGAAGAAAAAAATGTAAATTGGTTATTTATAAATCGGAGGCATCCAATGGATTTATGCTAATGACAGGGACCTTCGGCAAGTGTTTCTTCTTTGAAGAATTCTTAGAAGTAGTCTAATTGAGCCCATTCATCTGGATCGATCAGTGTTTGACTAAAGCTTCTTCATCTTTCCTTTCACAAACTTTAATTCAAGATTGTAAAACTGTGCCGCGCTATTGATGACCTTCTTGAAACGCTCATAGTGCTTCTGATCGACTTGCGCGTGAAAGTAGGATTCAACTACTTCGATGGTAAACACTTGATTATCTAAACTAAGTTTCGTTTCGAAGGAAGCAAGCACCTCATCATTGTTTTGAACGAGTTCACGCATTCGAGCTTCTTCCGTATTATTAATTTTATACCCATCCGGTACTTTCACTGAAAGCACATGGTGATAGGTCATGGGTAATCCCATATCAATGGGGTTCTGGCGTCCTACGGAGTCATTAAGCTCCGTTTGAGGCCCTATTACCCGACCTATAGATAGACTAAATCCTTTTTCGTTTTTTGCTATAATCCCAGATGACAGCAGGCTCGATGAAACACTCAATGGCTGACTGTCATCTGAAGCATCCAATGACTTCCCGTCTATCACATAGCCTTTGATTTGTGTACTTGGCATTTGTGCGCTACTCACAGACTCAATTAGGGCTTGCTGCTGCTCCCAATCGCCATGTTTGAGTAAATCCCTTTGCTCTACTGCTCTGTATCCTTTCACCCAATTCGTTTTTTCTAAAGCCACTTCCTCGAGCGACGGCGCAATAGTCATTTCACAGGTTACGCCTTGCGCAGTATAGTGAGCAGAAGGCATTCTTATTTCCTCGACCTTATACTGTAGGCTGCCCACAGAATCGATATAATGAATAAACAATGCCTTATTATGCCCATAATGATACGGAGGAGGGCCAAGTCTGTACGATCGCAAGTATGGACTTAGGTAGAGGTTGTACTCTCTAAAATACAACATAAGCTCGTTGACATTCAAGTAAGTAGGAAAGGCAGGGTCAAAATCAACCGTATTGCGATCGCAGGTAGCCACAATCTCAGGGAAGAGACCGAAGGCGTTCAGACTTGTCATAAACAGCTTTGTAAACCCTATTCCATTCGCCTGTCGATATGTCAAAATAGAATCTAGCTGTTGATAGCGTGACGTTCTCACATCCCGAAAGGTAAATTCAGATTTTAGGTAATCTTCCAGTTTTTTAATGAACTGAAGGGTATCTTCTGTTTCAAGTGACTCAAGCTGCCAGGTAAATGCTCTAAGTTGTTCTGATGGCAAGGGATCATGCACTAAATCAATAATTTCATTGACGACCGGTATCCAGGTATTAGTAGCACCGAGTCCTTTGTTCATCACTTTATAGTCTATTCTGTACAGATTTGCTTGATTTCTGGCATAGGTTTCATATCTGTAGGGGCTTAGAATACCAGAAGAATCAATATGATGCGCGTTGTAGTGTTTTGTTTTGAAAATCAACTCATCCGGGTGAAATATCTGAAAATCCATATTCAGCACTGGAATTTCTTGCTGAAAGATCTCCCGACCATAAGCCTGAAAACCCGATATAAAGGAATACATTACCTCTACCTGATCATTGGGTTTCGCACCGTCGAACTGGAATATTTCACAAGTCCCTCCTCCAGGACAATTCCCAATGTAGCGGTTGCCGTTATAGGTAACATCATCAATATCACCGTTGGGAGATATGATCCGCATGCTTAGGTCGGATAGGTGAGCGGTAAGGGCGTATGGTATGTAGACCTTATCATACCCTAAATTCCCCTCCTTATAAAGGTGTCGCTTCTGATAGTAGGTCACTTCTCTCATGAGCGAGTTATCTTGATAGCGATAAGAAATATACCTACCGTCTTTAATAATCACCGCAGGGAAACCCACATAGTCACCGTGTTCGAGAAAGTCATAGGTAGGGTTATCCCATACTGTTGGTTGTCCAGCTAGAGGGCTAAATATACCTATGCAGAGTAAACACAATAAAGAATAGATATTGATCTTCATGAGTGACTTACAATAGTAGCTTTACAGAAATAAATTCTGCAATCAACTACAAAGTAAATCAGGTTAAGACGAAATATCGAAAGTTATTTGTACGAATGGAAGAAAAATGGTTATCGGTAGGACAACTACAACCTAACCCATTCTTTTTGATCAAGATCATATTTCTTAACCAACTTAGCTGGATTTCCTACTGCTATATGGTAGTCGGGGACATCCTTCGTTACCACGCTCCCTGCGCCAATAACACTATGCTTCCCAATGGTTACACCCTGAGTTATTGTGGCATTTGCTCCAATCCAACAGTCATCTCCGATGGTAATCAATTTTTTATTAACACCTTGGTCACGGATGGGTGTTTCCACATCCTCAAAGTTATGATTCAAGCCAGAACAAACGATATTCTGGGCAAAGATGCAGTTGTCACCAATCGATATAGGGCCGATTAATACATTACCCATGCCGATCAGTGTATTGGCACCTATAACAATATCTCCTACGCCATTATTTAATGTTGAGAAATCTTCTACTATACTCTTAGCACCCATTTGAAACTGGTTAAACGGAAATAGATCTTTGCGTACAGATCCTCGAATCACTGATTTACGTGACTTTCGATGCAAGAAGGGATTGATAAATTGATCCACATACCACCAAGGCCTGCTTTGTGATTTATTGACGAGCAGCGCATGTACAAATGACTTCAGGCCGGGATTATTGAGGATTAGTGATTGTACTCCCATAAGTTTAGAGTTTAGATTCAATTAAGTCCATCAATTTTTTAGCACGGTGTTGCCAAGTATTTTTTGCCGCGAACTGCTTACGAATACCAACGGCATGATCACTAGTATTGGTCAACGCATTTTTGAGCTTCGATGTCAAATCATCAGCACCTGAATAGACCGAAATAACACCTGTAAAATCAGACAAATCACTGAAGTTACTGGTCACCACTGGTTTTCCACAAGACAAATACTCATTGACTTTAAGCGGGTAAATGGCCTCTGTGAGGTCATTTCTCAAAAACGGTATTAGACACACGTCCGAAGCATTTACAACCGACGGAACATCCTCATAACGACGAGCACCGAGATGATGAGCATTGGGTAAGTTGAGCAAGTCATATCCTCGATCTGGAAATTCGCGTAAGTTGATCGGTCCCACAAAAACAAACTGCCAACCTGGGTTCTTTTGGGCACAGGTGATCATTATCTCATAATCGATACGCTGGTCGATACTGCCCACGTAGAGAATTTTTGGGCCATCGATAATATTTATCTCTACATCAATCTCTTCTACTTGGAAATGATCGTAGTCACTTGCATTGGGGACTAAAAAAGACTGGTCGTTAATCACACTCATTTTGTGATGGAGCTTCTTAGATGTCGTGATCACCATATCCGCATCACGCGCAAACTCGACTTCCGCTCGCACGCCGTGCTTAGCGATATAACCTTCAGCGGCGATGTTATCTACACAGTGATACATCTTCAACTGTACCTTCTTTTGGCTCAGACATTTTCCAAAAAGTGGATCAAAGGAGTTGATATACGTAAATTCGCTGACTTCCAATCGATCGAGTAGCGCATCAACTCGTTTCCATATCTGCCGGCAAATTTTGTTGATTCGCTTATCCAATAGATTTCCGGCTGGGAGGAAGTTATAGGGAAAAACAGGTAGTGGGTATACCACATGTAAATTTGGGTGTTCCTTAAACGGTTGCTCACTATAAATGCCTTTCCTCCATAGTTTCATGCGTCTTTTAAAAGGAGCTTGGTGCTGTTCTGACAGGTAGTCTTTTACAGTGAAAGCATGCTCCACAAATATCACTGTCTTTTGTTTGGCTAGCTCCTTAGCGAGATTAAGCGTCGTAGAATTCAACTGATCGTCGGCTCTAAACAACGTTTGCATAACCACTGTCTCACAGCTTGCTTGATTATTCACAAGATCATCTATCTGTACTTCGCTCATCTTACCTGGATTGATATACCGTTTTAAAATGAACATCTGCCCAAAGAAACTTGGGCAGAAGAATAACTAGGTGTGCCCACCAAATGATATGTAATGCGACCCCCTTTAGAAATAAGCTAGGGGTAAAAAAGTACTTTCTTAATCTTAAAAAATTCCGTGGGATATGATTGAGAAATACAATGGCATAGATAGTCATCCATGGACTTACTGCTCGATATTTTTGGTATACCACAGGATTTTTATGGTATAGCGAAAACTCACTGACCAGCATACGCATGCGCTTAGCGATCTTCTCAAAACGCTCCTCTCTCGGAGGGTGATATACTCTCATTTCAGCATTAAAAGCTACTTTGAAACGCTCCGATGTCCTCCATGCTAAATCTGCATCTTCATTGTGCGGAAACGGAAATTGAGTGTCAAAACCTCCTATTTCATTAATTCTAACTTTTCTGTAGGCGGCATTACAAGTCGGGATGGTATTATTCCCTTCCTCATTTTCTACTTGATGTGTAAATGGTGTGATTATACTCGCATCTGAATATGTTGAGCCCTGCACTGCGGCAAGTTCTGAATCTTCAAAAGCCTTAAGAATGGTTTCAATCCAATGGTTACCCACAATACAATCATCGTCGGTAAAGGCGATGATAGGAGCTATAGAAATATTCAGCCCCAAATTTCTGGCAGACGCTGGCCCACCGTTTTGTTGCGACCTAAAGTGGAAATTATTATGGATACCTTTGACCTCATTTAAGTACTCCTTAGTACCGTCATTAGAGCCATCATCTATCACGATCACCTCATAATCTTCTGGATCAACGGATTGATACAAGGTCGCATGAACGGCCTTTTTTAGGCATTCAAGACGATTATAAGTGGGAATAATTATGGAAACCTTTTTCATATCCTCTGAAGGTTAATTATTTCGAATGGTGGAAAATTGTATTTTGTTGTTTGGCTTGCTCCAGTAGAGCAGTCCCTTTAATAATTC
>CAYMST010000298.1:0-5772 GCA_964393115.1 uncultured Roseivirgaceae bacterium
ATAAAGTCAAAACAGTAATCGTTCTTTCCAGGTTATTCAACAAAAATAGATTATCAAACTGTAACTTACAAAAAAGTATTACGTAAGCATCAGGGTTTTAAAAAAAGTAACGTACAAAGTATGATCTGTACACCTGAAATCCCAACCATTTCATCTCATTAAATTACTCGTTTTGACTAAATATTGAATAAAAAAATTCGTTTCAACATAAATCTCATATCAAAAATTGGCATCTTGCACGTATATAGGTGTGATAATTGAATAAAATTTTGTTGAGTTTGAGAGGGTGAGTAAAACTAATTGTCTTACTCTTGGTCTCTTGTTGTGCTATGAATCCATTTAAAGTGTTATGTATAGGTCTATTATCGATCTTATCCCTTAGTTGTAAGGATAAGGTGATATGCCCTGCTTTTCAGAGCACTTATATCCTAGATGATTCTGTTCGTCACCTTTATTTCAGCATGTTCAATCACCCCGATTTAACGCCTAGAACAGATTTCGGTAGGGTGCGAAAAAACAAATACGGTGTTATCAAAAAAGATCCTTACTGGGTAAAGAACATTAAACTTAAAACTGCTCCGAAAGAAAATGTATTGAGACCAGACTCCTTAACTCATCCTTTTGTTCCAACCTCAAAAGACGATTCTCTTTATGCAGACGGCTACGACTCATTAGGTTTTGATGAACAAGACGATTTAGAGACCATAGTTAAGGAAGAAGAGGATGACTATCTAGTTTTTGACCAAGGGGATTCATCATTTGTGGATGAAGGAGAGTTTACCGCAGAAGATTTTGGTACTGATTCACTTGGCGTTCCCATATTGGCACAAAATAAAGGACCAAAATACTTACACGGCTATGATCCTGCGGACATCTTCAATGTAGAACAGATGTACTACAATAAATACTTCGGGAGTAATTTCCTTCCAAAGCCAAAGCCAGCAAAACCAAAACCTCAAGAAGCTAAAGAAGAAACAGACTCCACAAGCGTCGAGGAAACCGAAAACCTAGAGCTTATTGAAGGAGAAGAAAATGAAACAGCAGACGTTGAAGAGCTTGGTGGAGCTACCGATGATGATGAAAAAGAAACCTCTGAGGCTTCGCCTGTAGAAGATGAAAAGAAAGAAGAAGAAATCTCAGAAGGTATCGAAGAGGAAGAAGAATCTGATAGCTCTTCTGAATCAGAAGAGTAGGATAACGACACTGAAGGTGGATAATTGTACAATGAATAGAAACTTGAGTTCGTGAGCTATCTAAGCTATTATAGCCTTCACATTTCACATGCATTCAGAAATCCAGAGTTCAGTTTACATTACTAGGTTAGATATATCGATTACTTAAAATTAACAGCATGTTATCACTTGTAGCGAAGTATTTGTGTCTTGTTATTATTTTTTGTTCGTTTCACGTATCCGCTCAAAATCATATTCGAGTTACCACCACAGCGAATGGATATTTTGGTGATTTAAATACTTCTCCTGAAAAATGGAATGGAGGGTTCGGCATCGGCATCCAATTTCAAACAGACAAACGATACAATGGTCAACTTATATTGAATGCCGGTAAAATTGTTGGGCAAAACCCTTCTAGCACTTTTAATGTCCCAAATACTACGGATATCATTCCAAATCGATTCTTTGAGACCAATTATTTATCTTTCAACTACGAAGGTCATATGAGCCTAATACAAAAAGAAAGATTTCGATTGTACGCGGGTATTGGGTTAGGGCTCTTAAGGTTCGTGCCTCGTGATGCAGAAGGAAATGAACTTTTTAATCAGTCTGACACAAGACTTGATGAAGAAACTTATGGCAGTATAGCGTTTATACTTCCATTAAAGCTGGGGGTTAAATATTACTTAAAAAATAAATATGGACTAGAATTGGAGGTTGCGCAGCTAAATCCCTCAACCGATTACTTGGATAATATCGCAGAACTTGGAGCAAAATCGGGAAATGACAATATTAGAATGATTAGGTTTTCAGTTTTAGTACCAATACTTCAGAAAACAAAAAAACCATCTAACTAAAGTCAGATGGCTTTGCAGAAACAAATACAAGTGGACTAATTATAATTCTTTTTCTGATAAATTATTTCTAGTAAGACAAGCCACTTGATTCATCCCCCTAAATATCTCTTAAGTTTTTAGCATAAATTTAATACGCTGCTTTGTTTCCTCAATTGTATGCCCCATACTGATATTAGAACTAATGGAGTATACCAACTCCTCCACTAGTCTTTTATCAAACCCTAACTTTTCAGCATATTTATTACAAACCCTGATTTCGTTATGATCAATGGCACCATCCGCCATCACCATTGTGATTAAGTCAAAAATCTGATCATACCTTTCTACATCCGTTGGTGGCATCGCGAAAGTCACTGAATCCATATTTTTTCTAATCTTCTCAATAAAAGACTTGCCAACTTTATGTCGACGTACGATTTTAAGTAAAAGATCATACTCCGTTTCATCAAAGTGTCCATCAGACATAGCTACTTCGATTAAGTTTTTGACGTGACTCTTAAGTAGTGGGTCTTCTTTTTTAAATAAATTCAGCATATCATTTCATACATACGATACAACAATATAAAGATAGATATATTGATCGTGAAAAATTAAAAACTATACATTGTAAATGAAAGCAGTATTATGTGAAAATTTTGGACCAATTGACAATTTGATTGTCAAAGATGTTAGGAAACCGACTCCTAAAGAGGATGAAGTACGCATTAGAGTTCAGCACTGTGGTCTCAACTTTCCGGATATTCTAATTACTCAGGGAAAATACCAAATTAGGCCAGAACTACCTTTCTCCCCTGGCGCCGAGGTAGCGGGTATCGTGGATCAAATAGGTCAAAAAGTTAAAGGACTGCATATTGGTGATCGCGTAATCGCTGCAACGGGATATGGGAGCATGGCAGAATACTGCTTAGCAAAGGCGTCACAAACCTTTAAGCTTCCTTCATCAATTCCTAGCGAAAAAGGTGCAGCTAGTGTTGTCACCTATGGCACCGTGTTGCACGCCTTAAAAGACCGAGCAAATATTCAGAAATCCGATACCACCTTGGTACTTGGGGCAGCGGGCGGTATTGGAACAGCCAGTATACAAATTGCAAAAGCGCTCGGCAATGAGGTTATTACCGCGGCATCTTCAGATGAAAAGATTGATATGTTGATGAGATTGGGTGCTGATTATGCGATTAATTACTCCGAACAGTCTTTAAAGGACGAAGTCAAAAGGGGTACTAATGGCGAAGGTGTAAATATAGTAGTTGATCCAATTGGAGGGTCAATGAGTGAAGCGGCCCTTAGAACTTTGAAATGGGAAGGAACACATTTAGCTATTGGTTTTGCCTCAGGGTCGATACCCAAAATACCTCTAAACCTTCCTCTCCTGAAAGGTTGTAATATCAGCGGTGTGTTTTGGAGCCGGTTTCGTGAAAATTTCCCGGATAAGAACAGGTCGAATTTCCAACAGATTATTCAGTGGTTAGGATCAGGAGTTGTTAACCCTATCATTGAGCGTATATATGCATTTGAAGACTATCAAGAAGCACTTAAACATCTTAGCTCAGGAAAAGCAAAAGGAAAGCTGGTCATAAAAGTGTCATAGATAGTGATTATAGAAAAGTTCCATGCGTGTATTGTAGCTGCATGTTGTTGCCAACCAATGTAGTTTTGTTACATCATGTTTTTAAATCAATTTACTGATATTACGGCATCGCGGTCAGAATCATTCGCTCGATTCACACTAGAGAAACGTTTTCCTGATATCATCGATAAGATCATCGCCAATAACTCATTTGATAGATCCATCAATTCTAGACTTGAGTTATTCAAAAAAGAGCAATATGTAAAGGAGTTTCCTATAGTCGACGGACATACAAGCTGGGAAACTTTTTTCGACCGATATGGAAATCAGCATTGGCATACAACACCATTTTTCGTTCTGGAAGTATACATCTATAATAAGATACTATGGCTTACAGATTATTATATCAATAAAATAGATCCTTTTCTCTGGATTAAATCGAGTGACCTCCAAAACAACCTCTCTTTGTTTGACCGATTCCTGAGTACTTATAGTAGCTATACCACACCTGAAATCATAACCTTTTCCCTTCAAGGGAATATAGCAGACCTTAGCCAGCTGGTAAGGTCTGAAGGTGCAAACCACACCACCATTTCAAATGATATCGAAAAATGTATATCACACTTCGAAAAACACGACTTATATCAGGTCGATATAATTTTAGATAACTCTGGTGTCGAACTTTTCGGCGATCTAATCTTAGCGCACCATATCATAGAAAAAAAATTAGCTCAACGAGTGGTACTTCATTTCAAAAAAGTACCCTTCATAGTTTCTGATGCCACACTGCAAGATTTATCCATGCTCCTTAATGCCTTGAAGCGCTTTCCATCTTTGCATAAAGCGATAAACCGCCACATGGAAGATGGTCATATAATCCTGAAGGACGAGTTATTTTGGACTTCCCCGACACACTTCTTCACGGAAGGGTTTTCTGCCATTATGGAACCGTCCGACATGATCATTTCGAAAGGAGATGCCAATTACAGACGATTTTTTGGAGATAAAGAAGTTCCAGTTACTGAGAGACTTGATAGCCTTTTGGGTTACCTCACCACTCCTACTCTATTATTAAGAGTTTGTAAAAGTGAAATCATTTCAAATATTCCGAAGGAAGTAATCCTCCGATTAGATTATGAAGACCCAAAATGGAAATCCAATGGGAAATACGGAGTGATACAATTTTATAATCCACCATTTGGTTAGAAAAATTAGCCGTTGACATCTTTTTACATTTGATTACTGGGGCGTGACAATAGGGAATAGTGGTCTCACTAGTTTTACATCAACATTAATTAATCAAGAGAACAGAGTACCATTTACAATGCAAAAACTATTATTACTATTCGTGATGTCCCTTACGCTTTCAGCATATAGATCGTATTCAGCGGATATAGATGATCCAAAGAATGGGGGAACGAAATATCTAATCACAGGTATTGTCACCACTGCATCTGGTGAGCCCATCCCCTTCGCCAATATTGCAGTGCATAACCAGTCAGATTCTAGTCTAGCGAGTGGAAGCTTATCCACTGAGAAAGGGTACTTTGCCATTACGGATATTGGAACTGGAGAGTACTACCTCAAAATAAGCTTTATAGGATTCGAGACAAGGATTATGAAAGAGGTTAGCCTAACGAAACAACGTAAAAGCATTGACCTTGGCAAGATTTCCTTAAATGAAGCAGCCACTAAATTGGATGAAATCGAAGTGACCGGTGAACGAACAGAAATCATTCAAAGTGTAGATAAGAAAGTGATTTCCATCGGTGATGACATTGCCTCAGCAGGTGGAAATGCCACCAACGCGTTAGCTAAGTTACCGTCTGTACGTCAGAGCATTAATGGAGACATTAGCATTAGAGGAAGTCAAAACTTCAAGGTTCTAATTGATGGTAGGCCAACTAATTTAACAGGGAACGACGCACTCAAACAGATTCCTGTTGAAACGATTGATCAGATTGAAGTCATTACCAACCCTTCGGCACGATATAGTGCAGAAGGAAACGTTGGTATTGTTAACGTGATTCTTAAGAAAAATAAGATTAACGGGTTTAATGGATTATTTAATTCAAATGTCGGTTTAAACGGCTCCTCAGGTGCTTCAATAAACACCAACTATAAAGTAGGAAAGATTAACTTCTTCTTAAACAGTCATATCCATAAAGGAACAGCC
>CAYMST010000299.1:0-5748 GCA_964393115.1 uncultured Roseivirgaceae bacterium
TGTTTTTTGACTCAAGGCGTTGGTAACCGGTTTAGCATCAACTATTGGGTGCAGGTTTCCTCGGGCAATAGCATGTAATAACGATCTTAATTTGCCAGTGTCTCCAAGAAGATTTTTAGTCTCTGTAATAATTTCTTGTATGATGGTAGGATGAGTAGCATCCTTATTGAAGTTGACGAGTTCAACACCTTTTGCACGGATCTGCTCAAAAGCTTTGTTGGCTGCTTCAAGCGTAGCTCTTCTATCACGGTGTACTACGATGATATTGATTCCTTCATTAGCCAATTTTTCTGCCGTAGCGAGGCCCATTCCACTAGAACCTCCTATTATAAGGGCCCAATAATTTTTACCTTCAAATGTCTTCATGAATTCATTTAAAACGCTTTGAAAAAGCACTTTCTCCAGCGATAATCTTTTTCGCCTTCGAAAGATTTCCACAAACCTAATACTTTGTTGTTATCTGCCAATGATGGGTTGATAAAGGCCATATTCACTTTGTGCTTGATGACCGATAGAAGCAATGACCTAACGATTACTGCATTAACACCTTTGCGCTGGTGCTCAGGCAGAACGCCTACAATGAACGAATCAACAGCATTGTTCTTGGATAATGCTTTTAATATATGTATAAACCCAAAAGGGAATAGTTTACCATTAGCCTTTTTAAACGCTTTGGCCAATGAGGGCATAATTAACCCAAAACCTGCCATTTTACCATTTTGGTCTTGAACGATACAGACAAAATCTGTTTTCGCGAAATTGAAATATTGTTTGATGTAAAAATCTGATTGCTCTTTTGAAAAAGCATGAAAACCTAGCAATGGAGCATAGGACTTGTTCACCACGTCTAAACCTTCATCAGCATACTTCAACATACTCTTTTTGTTTTTGAACCTAGCTACTTTAAACCCAAATTTTTCCTCAGACCAATTGGCCATTTTCTCTAGTTTTTCGGGGACATAAGATGGCATAGGTACCTTTTTTTCGATCCATTCTGCTTTTGATACATACCCCAGAGTTTCCAAGAATTCAGGGTAGTATTCGTAGTTATACAAGGTAGTGATCGTGCCAAATTCGTTAAATCCTTTGGTAAGCATCCCTTGAAAGTCAAAATCGGTAAATCCAAAAGGCCCATGGATTCCTTTGAGATGAAGTGTTTTTCCCCATGTTTCTACCGGTTCAAAAAGGGCTTTGGCAACCTCAATATCCTGTATGAAGTCTACCCAACCAAATCGTATGAGATCTTCTTGCTCAAGGGCTATTGCAGCAATACGTCCAACGGGGTTGTCGTTCTTATATGCCATCCAATATCGTGCCTTGGCTGTGGCGAAAGCAGGGTTTTTATTCCAATCAAGAGTTGTCAATTCATCAGCATGAAGAGGAGGTATCCAGTTTGGATTTGCGTTGTAAAGGCGGTGGGGAAACTTAACAAATCGTTTTAAACCAGAACGGTTATTTATTTCTTTAACTATAATTTCAGTCATATCTAAAACAGCGTTATCCACTGATGAGGTGGCCAAAGGTAGCCGTCATTTATGTTTTCTACGCTTTGATGCGCGATGGTTGTTGCTCTTTTCGCGCTATCCGAGGGGTTTTGAGGCAAGGATGATGATCACACCAGAGTAAATGTGCGAAAACAATAGACAAGAGCAATTCTAAATTTGCCCAAACGACTACTTTTGCGTCGAAATTGTAGAAGATGAATGCGATTGATCTCTTAGAAAAGGGAAATGTGCCTGTAGAGGTACTCAAACTTGTGGGTGGAAGCGCGGACGCTTTAGGAGTTGAAGCTTATGTAGTTGGAGGGTACGTCAGAGACCTTGTTTTAGAAAGGCCGTCAAAGGATATAGATTTTGTTTGCGTGGGTAGTGGTATACAATTGGCAAAGACTGTTGCCGAATGTTTACAAGAATCAAGCGGTAAAAAAGTAAACGTTTCGATATTCAAAAACTTCGGTACAGCTAGTTTGAGATTCAAAGATTGGGAGTTAGAGTTTGTTGGAGCAAGAAAAGAGTCTTATCAGCGAGATTCAAGGAAGCCGGTTGTTGAAGATGGAACATTAAAAGAAGATCAGGATAGAAGAGATTTCACCATCAATGCTTTGGCTATTGCCATAAATAGTCAATCTTTCGGAGAACTTATCGACCCCTTTGGTGGGATCGAGGATTTGAAGAAAAAAATTATTCGTACACCATTAGATCCAGAAATCACCTTCTCGGATGACCCATTGCGCATGATGAGGGCAATACGGTTTGCAACACAATTGGGGTTTGATATTGAGCCCAAAACCTTCGAAGCCCTTGTGACTCAATCGGAAAGGTTATCGATAATATCCATGGAAAGAATTAGCGATGAACTCAACAAGATAATTCTATCGAAAGTGCCTTCTTATGGATTTAAGTTGTTGTTTCACAGTAAGTTGTTGCATCAGTTTTTTGGTGAAATGATAGCCCTTCAAGGAGTGGATGTGATTGATGGAAAGGCCCATAAAGATAACTTCTATCATACCCTACAGGTCTTGGATAATATCTCTCAAAACACGCGCTATCTATGGCTAAGATGGGCCGCAATACTTCATGATATTGCTAAGCCGCCAACAAAACGTTTTGATAAAAAGGTTGGGTGGACATTTCATGGCCATGAAGATAAAGGTGCTCGTATGGTACCGCAGATTTTTCGGCGCTTAAGGTTGCCTATGGACAGCAAAATGAAATACGTACAAAAACTGGTCAGGCTGCACCTACGCCCTATTGCATTAGTCAATGATAAAGTAACTGACTCGGCAGTGCGAAGGTTGATGTTTGAGGCAGGTGATGACGTAGAAGATTTAATGACCCTTTGTAAAGCTGATGTTACCTCAAAAAATGACTCTCGGGTAAAACGGTACCTTCAGAACTTTAAAAAAGTAGAGCAGAAAATGAAGGAAGTGGAAGAAAGAGATCACGTGAGGAACTTTCAACCACCAATTTCAGGAGAAGAGATAATGAAAACTTTCGGGATTAAGCCTTGCAGAGAAATAGGGGACATTAAAAATGAAATTAAGGAAGCGATCTTAGAGGGTGAGATCAAAAATGAATTTGCACCAGCGTTTGAGCTTATGGTCAAGTTAGGAGAGGAAAAAGGGCTTACTCCTGTGAAATCTTGAAAAATGACCGGAAAGAAGTAGAGATTTTTATATTTGCGGCCTTAAAGATTCGAAGAATGAAAATTTCAAAGGCGCTATATCTCATCATCGTTGTTATTCTAGCCGGTTCATGTGGACCGACTAACGAGGAACTTAAAAATCAAAAAGTTCAAGAGTATTCGAACCAATATTTTAAGTCTTTACAATACGGAGATAAGAACATCGCTTTAGAGGCACTTTACGGTATCTTAAGTTTAGACACCTCAAACGTAGCCGTTAAGGATTCGATCATGAGCTTTTATTTTAGGGAACAAAGCTATTATAACGCGTCTTTGGTGGGGTTAAATATTTTAAGCGCAGAGCTTGACAACACCAAGGCACTTGAAGTTACTGCTGTTGGGTTGGATAAGATTGGAGCTAAGGAAAAATCATTAATACTTTACGATAGATTGTTTGATGCTAATAGCGATACCCTTATTTGGTATAAGACAGCCTTAATAAACTTTCAATTGAAGCAATTCGATGCATCCAATTCTCTTTTGAATAAACTAGTGCCGACTACGTTTGCAGACTCTACATTTATCTCCATGAACACGTCCGATGGAGGCAAACAATCAGTGAACTTGAAAGCTGCCGCGTATAATGTTAAAGGAATGGTACAAACACAGCTTAAAAACTATAAGGAAGCTGAACGCTTTTATGACATTGCCTTAAAGATTACCCCTGGCTTTGATTTAGCCAAAAACAACTTGTTGGTGGTTAAAAATAGCTTGAAATAGGTTTATTCCATATTACGATCATACGCCCTAAGCGTCATTAAATTATCTCGAATGGAATTTGGAGAAAATGGCAATCCTATTTCTCCAAAAAGCCACTCTATGGCTTGTTGTATGGGTACATCCTGGTGATGATTATCTCTGATGTAGTGAACATATTTCATGATCTTAAAAGCATCAAACCATTGGTAAAACCTATCCAGAAATGTATTCAAGGTCTTGACACTGTCTTTGAGGTGTTCTAAGTTTTTTGTTTCCCCGTAGTGTTTTAGGAAAGAAAGTATGGTTTTTGGGAATCTATTTGTATCGGAGTAATTAAGATAATAGTCGTGGATATTATCAAAAAATAGTTTTAGTTCGATAAAAGACATTGGATGATAGGTATAGTAACTACTCACTAGAGCTTCATGGATTTGCTTGCCAATATCTTTTCCTGTTCCGAAAGGAACTCGATCTGATACTCGCGGAGATGGCACAACACAGCAGCCCTTGATTTCAGTGAAGTTCCCCAGTTGAATGATCCTGTTTAAGAAATAGAAGTCTTCACCAGCTTTGCGACGATTCATACCACCTTGTTTTTGATAGGCCCAGGATCTTGCTGCCATACTAGACCCAACAGTTTGAAACGCATGAGGGAACCCTGTATATCGCTGCGCATGAATATAATACCTCAGAAAGAGTTCATAATTAACTATAGCGCGATAGTTCTGGTCCGGAAGTGCCCCTACTAACGGATGTTCATAATGAATCGAAGCCCCTGGAGTCTCCGGGTTTTCTTCGAAGTGGCGATGTATTTTAACAAAGTAATTAGATGATACCATGCAGTCTGCATCTAAACATAATATGATGCCATGAGGATTATTTAGCTGTTCAAACCATCTTACTGCATCATCCATGCCAATTTTACGTGCTAATCCAACACCTGCATGCTTTCTAGGGAGGTTGACTTGCTGCACCAATGGATGCAACCAGGACGATTTAGTGGTATTTATGGCTTTTTCGATATTCACGAAGGCTACACTATTCACCTCTTTGATGTCAGGTGAAGCATTCTCAGGTTGATTGATCAAAAAAAACACCACCACCTGGCAAGAAGGATCCTCGCAACTATCAAGCGACAGCAATACCTCTTGAGCCCGGTCTTCCTTGTAGACAGGTATAACCACAATGATCTTAGGGTTTATCCCTTCAACAATAGGAAAGTAGCTTTCTTGAAATGCGTATCGCTTTAGATAAATGTTGTTTGTGATCAGGGAGCTAACCGGTTTATTTTCCAACTATCTGATTCTTTCGTGTATATGAGACGGTCATGTAATCGACTTGGACGGCCTTGCCAGAATTCAAGAGATGTAGGCGAAATTCTATATCCACCCCAATGATCTGGTTTCGGTAATTCTTCTGTGTTTTCAAATTTGGTTATGATTTCTTGATTTTTGCTTTCTAGAAAATCTCGATTAGGGATGATTTCACTTTGTGGGCTTACCCATGCTCCAATTCGACTACCCCGAGGTCGGGATTTAAAATATTCCAATGATTCTTTTGTAGTGATTTTGGAGGCTTTGCCCGTAATTCGGATTTGTCGTTGCAGTGATACCCAAAAGAAATTCATACATACTACCTGCCGTTGCTCAATATCCTTTCCCTTGTGACTTGAATAATTAGTGAAAAAAGTAAACCCACTGTTGTCAAAGCCTTTGAGCAGGACCACTCGCGCAGAGGGTATATTGTCTACTGATACCGTTGCCAGTGTAAAGGCATTTGGTTCGGGTACATCAGCATTAATTGCTTCTTGGAACCACTTTTCAAACTGAGCCATCGGGTCTTTGTTAATATACTCCTCATGCAGCG
>CAYMST010000300.1:0-748 GCA_964393115.1 uncultured Roseivirgaceae bacterium
ACAACAGAACCATCTGAAGCAACCGTCAATACATCAGGAGACCAACTAGACCTACTCACGCTCCCATCACGTGCGTCTGCAGAACTAACCGTTGCGGTCAACGTCAATTCGTCACCTAATAAAATATGCTCCGTTGGACAATTATCTATTGACACACCTGTAACAGCAACAGGGTCAACTGTCATTTCACAAGTAGACATAAACGAACCGTCATAAGTGGTAACCGTTATCGTAGCAGTACCCAAACCCACGGCTTCAACGTTCCCTACTGAATCAACCGTTAGTATATCCGTATCAGAACTGGACCAGTTCACACTATCTTCGGTAGCATCATCAGGTGATACCGTTGTCGTCAATGTCAATTCATCTCCTAATAATATATTTTCAGATGGACAATTATCTATCGATACACTAGTAACTTTAGTTGAATCCACAGTCACATCACAAGTAGATGTAAACGAACCATCAGTTGTAGTCACTGTTATAGTCGCCATACCAACCTCTGCTGCAGTAGCCGTGCCACCAGAAGTCACTGTTAGAATATCAGTATCTGAGCTCGACCAGCTTACACTAGCATCCGTAGCATCTCCTGGTGAGACGGTGGCAGTTAATCCCAATTCTGTACCTACAAATACGGAAGTATCTGGACAGTTATCGATTGCCACTCCAGTAACAGAAACTTCGCATCCAGTAATATCTATAAATGAAACATTTCGTATCGTAAAGTCTACGTCTGAAGAACCAAAAT
>CAYMST010000300.1:848-5745 GCA_964393115.1 uncultured Roseivirgaceae bacterium
CGCCTGGAAACGTAAAACCTCCAAATGTTGGGTTTTGTAACTTATTCGTTACACATGGATCTGGAAGAGCAGCAACCGTGATATCGCAGGTAGAGGTAAAAGATCCGTCGGTTGTTGTAACAGTAACGGTTGCAGTCCCCACACCTTCTGCGGTAACCGTACCATCGGAAGCAACCGTCAGCACATCCGTGTCGGAAGAAGACCAACTTACACTCGTATCATCGGCATCAGCCGGACTAACAGTAGCTGTGAGCACATGTGTATCGCCCTCGCTTAAAGAACTTCCGGGACAATTATCAATGGTCACTCCGGTCACCGACGCGTCGCAACCAGTTATATCTATAAATGAAACATTTCGTATCGTAAAGTCTACGTCTGAAGAACCAAAATAAAAGTCGTAACGATAGTGACTACCCGTTGAAACCGTAGCATTACTATTCGAAATAGTAAACTCGAAGTTGAACTCTTGAAAACTTGTCGTCAAATCTACATCTCGCGTAAACAGACCTGCCCAAGCTAAACTGGGATGGTTAGCCCCACCAAACTGAAAGCGTAGTGGTCTAGCTGATGCTCCTCTAGCCTCAAAGGACACCGCGTATGTTCGACCATCCTGAATAGGTACGCCTCCATCAGTAGCCACCTCATCTCCATCAAAAAACTGACGTAAATGCATATGACTTATATCCGGACTGGCGTTAAGTGTAATGTTATCAAAGGTCAATTCTCCTCCGGATGAGGTAAGGTCACCCGAGGTACTAGAATTAAAGGTTGCAAACCACGGAGGGGTAGCGCCTGGAAACGTAAAACCTCCAAATGTTGGGTTTTGTAACTTATTCGTTACACACGGGTTTTGTGCTTGAACCTGATTCCACATAAACAGAATCATTAAGAACACCCACACACTTTCTAAACCGCTGACTTTCTTTTTGTAACTCTTTCTCATATCAAAAGGTCTAATATCAACAACTATCTACTATCTATTGCCTACTTTTAATGCTGGTTTTTAACCCAACGAACAGCAAAACTTCTATTCAAATAAGCGCCTTACACCCCACCAAACAAAGCAGGTGGGTAAAACAATACAGACACAAACACTTACCTAAGAGCATTATTCTTGGTCAAATCCTTCAATTAGTAATTCTTGTATTTAGCCTTGAGAATCGAAATTCCCCAAAGAACAATATGTTTAAGACACCAAATAAACTGGTCGTGCAGCCACATATAGTTTGCACTATGATAAAAGGCCCAATACAGGGTGCTTGGAGTGATTAGAAAACAAATTGCACCCTGTATATCTCCTATGAGACACTCAAAAAACTATTCTGCTGCCAAAACTCTTTAAAAACATAAACTTCTGGGTATCAGAAATAATTACCTTCACTAAATTATTGGTATACTATTCTTCAACAGGTCTTATAAAAAACCTTAACTCTTCATAGGTCACATCTTCAAAACTAGGCCTTGGATTATTCTCGAAATCGCTGGTCCAATATTGCCAAACTCCTCCTCTGATCTTAACCCAAACCCTATTGTTTTCAACGTCTTGCCAATAAGTCGCCCCATCGGATTCACGCACATCACTCAAAGACATAACCCGCTGATAATCTTCTCTTTGAGCCGGACCAGTAACCCCAACTTCTAAATTGGTAATAGTCCCATCAAACTGAACACCTATTACTTGCAGATCGCTTTTTTCGAGCATGTTATCTACCAACATAATAAAATTAGTCGGATGATCATGCCCTGGAAATGTCAATTCATAGATTCCATCGGGACTTGTCGCAAAGTCACGCATATGCCATAATAATTCCCCAGACGCTGATTCTTCTACGGACCATGAACCTATCTGTTCTAAGTTTTCGTCAAAACGTTTTACATCAATCGCCCAAATATCATCCCAAATCCTATTCATAGGAAAAATATCTCCCTCACCATACAACACAAACCCTCTAAAACCGTAAAAAGGACCATTAACCATGACTCCACCAGTGGAAGCAGAACCTTCACCGACCAAAGTAACGGTTTTGCCATGCGTCAGGAACGGTTCGTCGTATACAAAGTACTGTCCAGGATCTCCCCAATAGCCGTTTGCATCCCAGATAGCGCTGGAAAACGTGAAGTGATCTTGTGGCGATCTAGCCTTGAAACCTGGGTGAGAATTAATCATCAAGTTATTAGTATTCTGAACATGCCCTTTTTCTACGGCTCGGATATAGTAATCTTCAGAAGCAAACACGCCACTTCTTTCACCTGCTACCAGTGGGAACTCCACAATGATGTTATCTTTCATCAAAAACGTATGATGATAAGTAGCAAATGCGGAAGGCACAAAACCAGGGTTGCCATTATAGAAATCAGCAAATCCTAATGCCTCACGTCCAGTACCGTTCATTTCATGATTCAAACTAGTGCCTACCACTAAGCATTGCTCAATTATACCTCCTGCTCCAGCTCCTGCAAAAAAGCGTCCACAGTTGTCCGCTGAAATAAAAGATCTGGTAGAGGGTCTCGTAGAGCGATCCCAAAAACCATTATTTCCACATTTATGTGCTTGATTATGATTTACTGTAAACCTTCTTAAATGTTCAAATGGCCATTGTGGATTACGACCGCTAACCGTCGAAGCATATTGTTCAGGAAATACATCCCCATTATTAGCTATTTCCACTAGGTCCAGCATGATTCCTTTCTTCCGAATTGTATGCGTGACGTTATTGTCAAAAACGCCAAATAGCTCTCGATTTGGTTGGTATAAGAATCCATCTGGGTGTGTATACCCTTGATGATCACCCCATGCTTGCTCAGGATAAGCCAGCCAGAAACCAAATCCTCGGCAGTCGGCGGCAACGTTTCCTTTCAGCGTATTATCAGGATTACTAATCCAAAAGCCTGATGGTCCGCCATCATGCAAACCGATCTGTTCATGGTTCTTTAATTGAGTGCCTGGCAATGGGCTTCTGATATAGAGGACTAAATTGTCAGTAATTGTATTTCGCCTTTCTACCGCATCCTCTGTGAAGATACCATGCCCTTGAACGTGATAAACTATATTATTACTTACCTCCACACCGTTAGTACCATGAATCACTATACCTCTTTGCACTGATTCATTCACTACGCTATTCCTGAAGTACTGCCCTTCAGCATCACCAATAAATACTGGAAGTGCAATACCATCAGGCGATTGGTAACTTAAGTTGTGCCAGTGCCATGGATATCTTCCCAGGTGTCCTCTTTGTCCTCCTCTGGAAATGTGAACCCCTTCCACGTGCGCTGTCCCCTGTGGCATGATCATCACATGTACACCAAATCCGACTGAGGTCCAAAGATTATCATCTTCTGGACTCTCAATAATGATATTTCTGGTCAAGTAACCAATTTCGGCACGTTCATCCAAAACAGTCGGTGTAAAACTTGTATCTGAATTGGCCAATGGAGGAGATACACGCATCACTTCAGGATCAAGACTCATCCCATCAGAAGTGACATATTGTAAGCGTCCCCATCGATGACTATTTGAACCATCTTCGATAGTTAGATTATGCCCAGAAACAGCTAACAAAGAGGTTTTCTGGGTAATGGCCGTACCATTACCAGCTTCGTAATAATCTGTTGGCGCCATTACAATTTCTGCTCCTTCTTCCCAGTCTACCTCATCGTTGAGCACTAATTCTTTAGCGTCTTTTTCCAGGTGTTGATTTAGTTTTGTCCATAGTACATTTGGTGTAGCACCATGTAGCTCTAACCTACCATTCACCATGATACCGCGATCATTGGCATCATCTGCTGTATTTGTTCCATCAAGTGTAATTCGCGCGACCTGTTCGAATGGGGATGAGGCCGTACCAACCTGTAAAAGACCATTTACCACAATCCTGTCAGCTGTCAGATGTAAGTCTTTTCGCTCAAAAACCAGCTCACCGTTAATGACCAAGTCTCCCAAATTCGGCGTATTGATATCTAGTAAAATGTTGTCATCAATTACGACATCTTGTCCTTCTACAGGCAATCCTTCATCTCCCCAAGTACTTGGATTTGACCATCTTTTAAAATTAGTCTGAGCGATTTGAATCGTTTCCGAATAAAAGGTTTCACAACCTGATGAGGTAACCTTTGCTCGAAAGTATATTGGAATTTGTGTCACCACTCTATTCAATGTTTCACCGACTTCACCACTTAGCGCTGTCCAAGAAACTGAATCCATGGATTGCTCCCATTGCCGATCACCTTCGAGACTTTGAATTTCTAAAAGTAATGTATCTCCAAGGCTCACCTCTATGGTTTGTTGAGCGTTAGAAAAGTGAACTATTCCAAATATCAACGAGAAAACTATAGTTAATTTTTTCATTTCTTTTGGATTTTAATCATTGAAGATTGATTTGTCGACAAACTATGGAAGAGCAGAAAATAAAGCCCTTGAGGAAGCTCACTTATATTAATGTGTTGGGATTTCAAATCCGAAAATAATTCTAATTGCCTTCCTGAGAAATCCAATACCTTCACCACGGTATTTGGCAAAAGCTCTGGAAGTTGAATTAATCCAGTAGTGGGGTTAGGAAACACTTGAGACATTGAATGCAACGGTATACCGAGCACATCATTTTTGGAGTCATCTGGTATTTCTACACATGGAATTTCTACAGCCACAAGAACGGTATGTTTCTTTTGGGCGTATAGAGTAATTGTTATAAATAATAAAGTTAAGTTGAAAATTAAACGCATAATTACATTAATTGTAAAGTAATGTACCGTTTCATGAAATCAGTCAAAAATATGTTTCGATAATATCGAGCTTTGGTTCTATGAATATAAACTTAGTATTCAAAACTTTAGACCTAATATGTCCAGTTCTACCCTTTGGAATTAAACCTAAATAAGATCCCGAACAAAGGGTAGT
>CAYMST010000301.1:0-5645 GCA_964393115.1 uncultured Roseivirgaceae bacterium
CCTTGCTCACGAGTCCCGAAACACTTTCTTCACCCTAATTAGAAATTCTCGGTGGAGGCGAAAGCTTTCTTCTTCATCGTTTTCTACAAGCTGAAGGTAACTTTCTAAGTCGTTGATGTTCAGGCTGAGCATTCGTCGCTCAATTCTTCTTACCAGTGTATGATGCTTGTACTCTGCAAAATTCAATTGGTGGTTAGATTTTAGCAGATCTAATATTCTACTGAAATTTTGGCGATCTGAAATGATATGGTTGGATAACTGGCTATGCTCCGAGTGCTCTTTAATAATTGTCAGTAGTGCAGGTACCAAATCCTGAAGGTGCAGTACATGCTCCACCATTCCCGTTTTGATGGCATTCGTTGGCATGCCGTCAAATGCTGCTTGATTGGGACTTTGGGCAATGGTAATGCCTCCAGCTTGCTTTATGGACATAATCCCTCTGGAGCCATCACTGCCTGTACCGCTGAGTATTACCCCAATAGATCTTTTTCCTTCAGATTTGGCTAATGACTCAAAGAATATATCTATTGGTTGTCGGGTCTCTTGGTACTTATTTTTGTCAGTGAGCTTGAAGACGTTATACTCAATAGTCATGTTTTTCTTCGGAGGAATCAAATACACACTTCTTCCTTTTACCTCCAAATCATTCACTACCTCATATACGGGTAAATTGGTGTGTTTAGCCAGTAATTCGGCCATCAGGCTCTTGTAATCAGGCGATAGATGCTGTACGATCACAATGGCATGAGCAAAGTTTAACGGGATAAAGTCAAAAAGCTCTTTTAAAGCCTCTAGCCCCCCAGCGCTTGTTCCGATTCCGATGATATGAAAATCACTGTCTTTCATGTGTGTTCGTTTATTCCAGTATGACACCGTCCTTTGCAGCGGATCATCAGCGGCCTGGAAGGAAGTCATGATAAACTTTTTTGTAATGTTTTGGGCTTTATTAACTTCTATTGAATACTTCTAAACATTGATCACAACAGCTGTTTCACCATTGAATTACGCTTATGAGGTGCTTAGTCATGTTCCTTTTTTGGTATACTTTTTCATTGAATGATGTTAAACCAAAACTAAACGCCGAAGAAATACCTGACTTTTAGATTCTTCTATGAGTTTTTATTGACAAGTTGGCTGCGAATAAGCTGTTATATCTACCATAATAAATTCATAAAATGACCTTTTTGTTAGATTGAGTTTCTAGTAATAAAATTAACGATTTAGGATTGGAAATTCTACAGAAATAACTGCTTATTCTTGCAAAAGGTTGATTTTTTTGGTGATTATTGTCAGTTTTTCAGAAGCTAAACACAAGTGGCGAGTATTGTTTTGGTTAGCAACGGATAATGAATTTTATTCCTAATTGATGCTGTATAAATTAGCGTTGTTTTTGTAGGATTGCTTTAGAAAAATAAAGTTTTACGGCGTTGGAGCAAGGAAGTTCATAATTTTGGCCTTGGTTTAGCTTTACACAATAGGTGTTTTTTATGGAGTGGATTTTTATATGGGCCTCTGCGCAAGCGATTATTCTTGCTGCTCTTCTGCTTAGGAAATGGAACTCTGAAGTAGGGGCTGTAAGGCTGTTATCTTTATTTTTCTTTTTGACAGGGCTTGAGATTGGTATCCAGTACCTACTGAGACATGAGTCTATTGGTGGCTCCATGGGACACGTTTGGGTATTTACCTATGAAGTGCTCAATTACCTCTATGGTCCCGTACTGTTGTTATATTTAAAAGTCTCCAATTACCAAAAGGTAAAAGCCAAAGAGATCTTACACTTTCTGCCAGCCGTTGTATTCTTAATCTACTTTTTTATCAGTCAACCTTATATCTGGGAAGGACGCTATCGATGGATGATGGCTTGGCTATTAGACCCAGGTCGATTAATTAATCTCGGTATATTGGCGGTTTTTAATGCTGTCTACGTCGTTTTATGCTTTCGTCAGAAGAACCTCCATGAGGTAGGGCAAGATAAAGTTTGGTCCCGATGGATTATGTTGGTGACCTTATTCTTGGTGATCAAGGTATTGCTAATTCTTCACTCTTTGGGGTACACGGTTTTCAAACCGCAAATTTCAGCTTGGAGAGAAGGAGATATGTCCTTCATTTTTTGGCTCAATAATGTGTTTTATGCGTTGTTTAATGGAGTTATTATTCTTCTGGGGCAATTTACCATTTTTGCTAACCCAGATATTTTTAATATCCCTGAAGTGTTTAAGCAGAAGTTTGGAAATGGCAAGTTCAGTAGTAAGCAGGCAGAAAATATCATGTCCAAGTTAGAAGACTTTGTGGTTACGCAGCAGGCGTTTTTAAATATTGAGCTCACGGAGCGATCAGTGTCGCAGAATATAGGTGTTCCGGTACATACGATCTCTAAGTTTCTAAATGACGTTCAAGAAAAGAGCTTTAAAGACTACGTCAACTACTATCGGGTGGAAGAAGCGAAACGGTTGCTGCGCATACCGAGTAATAAAGATAAAACACTGTACAGTATTGCTTTGGATAGTGGATTTCGCTCAGAGTCCACTTTTTATTCAAATTTTAAGAAGCATACAGATATGACACCTCGTCAATACAAGATTTCGGTAGAGGGTTAAGGCTCATTGGGCTGTGTCTAAAGCTGAGATAGCCTTGTTGCTTCCCATCCAAGGATGGCAGCTTTTCGGGGCGATCCCCACATGTATTCACCGATATGACCATTAGTTCTAACCACGCGATGGCACGGTATCAAATAGGCAATAGGGTTTTTCCCTACTGCAGTTCCTACCGCACGAACGGCCTTTGGATTGTTGAGTTGTGCGGCTAGTGTTCCATAAGCATACCGGTGACCATATGGGATAGAGGCTAGTGCTTTCCAAACGCGTAGTTGGAAAGGGGTGCCTTTTAGATGCAGTCTTATCTTCGATGTGATTGGAATTCCTTCAAAAACATTTTGTAAGAGTTTAATATGATCAAGCTCTCCTGCTTTGATATCGGCTTTATGAAATCGTTGCCTTAGCTCTTCTAGTCCATGATCACCTTCTTTTAGGAAAGCCATATAGCATATTCCTTTTGGGGTGGAGGCAACTATCAGTTCCCCAAAGGGCGTTGACATATAACCGTATGTAATGGTGACCCCGTCCCAAAACTGATCAGGAGAGTCTATTATCTCAATAAATTTTTGATGCGTAAGCAATTGACCATCATTATCTAATTTCTTTTTTTGAACAAATTGCTTTGGGTTGTGCAAGCCCGCGAGTGCTAAGAAGTCTTTTGGGTTTACACCACACCAGTTAGTGAATAATGCTCTTAAGCCATCCTTACTTAAACCAAATTCTTTTGAAACTTCATCAATAGACTTGATATCATGCTTCTTACGAAGTGTATGCCGAAGGACCTCGTTTATTTTGGGATAAACCGTATAACTTTCCATACCTGCAATATACACACTCGCCTTGTTGTACTTCACCAAGAACTCCCTAAATATCATTGATCACCTTTGCAAAACGATAGCCTGTAGATATACCACCGACTTAACCTGACATCAAGGCTTAAACCTGGGTTTTGCATTGAAGTCATAAAACGCAAATAAAGAGACGCTTATATTGAATAGGCAGCAGTGCTATGGTGACTCAATAAGCGTGTGTAAAGTGTCCATTTTAAAGTGATTTATGGATGGAATAGATTTTCTAATGCAAATTTCGGGGTAAATAGTTGGCTATGCCAGATATGCTTGGTTACTGAAATTTAGTATGAGGTACTGGTGTGGTACCGTTCCAGATACCTGACGCTTTAACACCGTTCATAAATACCCGCATATTTTCCCATTCTCTTCTAAGACTAAATACCAGTACTGACTTTGGAATAGAGAAAATAGTGAAGAATAGCATAAATAAAACCTGATTTATCTTCGGCATATTTCGTTTGATAAATAAAATTCGGTTACGGGTTAAATAAAATAGTTTTAACCCGTTAAGCTTCTGTACGCTAGCACTTTCCTTATGCAGGATTTCGCTTTTGGCATGCACCGCACACTTGAATCCATTTTTTCTAAAGCGATGTGCCCAGTCGTGCTCCTCGTAATACAAAAAGTAGTCTTCAGACATTTTACCCACTACTTCAAAAGCCTTTCTGGTAAACATCATAGCTGCACCATGAGGGAGTGCGGTACTTTGAAGTGGCTCTACTGGATAGCTTCTAATGCACTGGTTACGACCAGTGATAGGGCTGATACTCGTATATCCTGCGTATTGTATTTGTCCAGTGTCGAAGAATCTCAGAATTGGACATATAATATCGATATCCTTTGACTCTTCAAGGGTTTTAGATAACTCAAGGATGGTCGTAGATGATGTGATCGTATCGTTATTTAACAGCATGATATGATCACCCGTTGCTTGTGCGAGACCGAGGTTATTACCTCCCGCAAAGCCAAGGTTTTTCTCTGACCTTATTTCTTTGATGTGGGGATATAGCTCCTTGATGAGCTTCGCCTCATTGACACCTGTTGTATTATCGACCACAATGATCTCAATGGTCTCATGATTTCCGAGACAGTCTAACAGCTCACACGTGTCCTTGAAGCCGTTATAATTGACGATGATAATGGATATTTTAGTCATGGTATTATTTTCTTATGGCTCTTTCCCAAACGACACTTTGACTTCCTTTAGCGAACCTGATGAAGCCTAATATGGCGGCCCAGTTCATCATGGTAAAGTAGGTGGGAACAAAAACTAATTTAAATTTTGTTTTGAGGTGCTGGAACTGAAATCCGAGGTAAGCGGTCGAGTAAAACGTTAGCTGACCCAAAAACATCACCTGATAGAATATGCTGCCTTGTGCAGCTGCAATCCCACTGACCATAAATAGTGCAACCAATGCAAGTGGTGCTAGTGTCCATCTCAACACCCGGTGTGAAATATATTGAAACGTCAATAGTGGGTTACGTATTGGATTGAGCAGTTGCGGAAGTCTGCTGACGGCTTGAAATCCACCCGCACATATGCGCACTTTCCTTTTCATTTCTTCTTTGATCGATGAAGATGATTTTTCCATAGCGTAGGCACCTGGCTCATAAGCGATCTTATAGCCGCATACGGTGGTTTTTAAGGTCAGGTAAAAATCTTCGATGATCGTATCTTGAGGCACTTGCTCGTATAAGGATGTTCTGATCCCAAACAGCTCTCCGGCTGCCCCCATGGCAGAGTTAAGTTGAAAGTCCCACTTTTTGAGTGTTGATTCATACCGCCAGTATAGGCCTTCACCGGCTGAAGAGGCATCATCACTGTCCTCTACTAATACCCGCTTCTCACCAGAGACCGCACTTATCTTAGGATTTTGAAAGTGCCTGGTCATCAGTTTTAGGGCATCTTTATTGAGCAGGGTATTGGCATCGGTAAATATGGTTACCTCCGAACCGATAAGCTTCATAACCCGGTTCATGGCGTGTACTTTTCCTCTCCTTTCTGGGCTATATAATACATTAATGTCTTTGTGTTGCTCTGCACGGCTGGCCGTCTGATCCGTAGACCCATCTGCCACCACATAGATGTCGAGCTTATCTTTGGGGTAGTCGAGAGATAAGGAGTTTTTTATTTTCTCGTCTATATAGCCTTCTTCGTTGTAGGCAGGAATAATTAACGATAGTGTAGGGAAAGAGTGTA
>CAYMST010000302.1:0-5625 GCA_964393115.1 uncultured Roseivirgaceae bacterium
CAGGAGCGCAGCATTTATAATTAATCTTGATTTATATAGATTGAATATCTTCATAGTTGTATGATTTTACCTTCCAACATTGATATGTAGATATGTCCTAAATTCCCATTCGTTTCCATTTGGAAAACCAAACGCTGTCGGGTTAGCACTTGCGTTCCCAACAGCATCCAGTGCTTGTGTTGGATTGTATCTTGGAGAAAACTCATCCAGAGAGCGCCACATAAATCGCATCCCAAATTGTGTATTGGGGAGTACGAACCAATCGGGTTTCCCCAACGTGGTAGACACATCTGCCATGAGCTGCAAAGGATAAGTCAAGTTGAAGTCTCTATGGTAATCGAAAGGTCCCCAGTCATTGACCTTCACATGCGATAGTAGCTTAACTTTTTTGTAAATGAGTTTTATATCACCTCCAAACCGGTTAATAATGCGTTGGTCACTTCCATTCGCCTGACCTTCACCACCATAGAAGTTCGCCACCCAGCCAAAATCTGGTCCCCACTTGGAAACGATTCGGCTATGCGCCTCCCAAAGGTTGGCGGCTGGTGCTGCGCCCGGAAACGTAAATATCGTTCTTCCATCACCCAAAATTCCAATTGCTGCATCTTGAGAGGTCGGGAAATGTCGGTATACAAACCCTGCACTAACTGCCAGCTTCGCATCTTCCTTTCGATCGTTGTCCCATTCATACATCCATGTACCTGGCGTCAGGTCATATGTAAACAATATCTCCCCTGCCACGGTCTCCCGGTTGGACCTAACGGAAAATGGATCATCAATAATATTTCTCGGACGCGCAGGGGCGGGTGCATCTGAAGGAATAGGGTCAATGAGTGGCTTTTGCCACATGAAGTTAGGTCCGATTTGTAAATTCCCTATGGTATAAGTAAAACCAGACAAGACGTTATTGAGGTTCCCCGAACCCGGATCTCTCAATTTCCACCCTGTAAATGTCTGCGTTTGATCACTACCTCCTCTGGCCACAAGTCCAAGGGACGAAGCCTGACCATACCAGTTGATCGATCCTCCTGTATAAGTAAGTTTTATTTTACCTCCCCAAGTATCCGAATTCCTTATTTTATCCGCCAATACTTCATAGTTATCAGCACTTCCACGTACTACTTGAAACTCGCGTCCAACTAGTGGCTGTCCCCCCCAAATACCTCCTATTTCGATGCCTAACTTACCAAGTTGCTTTTCAGCATGTAGTGTGGCACGACGGGTTTTGGGTTGTGGAACCGCAATTGAACTCACAGCTGGTTGTGCGTTATCAACATCTTCATGAAAGATAACTGTCCATTTAATATCTGCTACTTCCTTCGAATACTTAGCAAAGACTGCTGGATTCGCCGCCCACCAAAGCTCGGGACCATAGGCAACAGTTAACCCTTTCAGTTTCTTTTTCCCCTCTAGCTCAAAACCATTCGGAGCAAGCCCATTATAGATATCAATGTTCGGGCCGTAGTTGGCTTCTCGGTATAACCCAAAGAAGTCTCCTTCATATCCCCAGTGGTAATGTCCTGTTCTATAAAATCCTTTTAGATCAAATGACTTATGATGCCAGGTATATTCCGCTTGGTAGACTTGAATTCTGTTTAAATCTGAAGTAGGTAGATTGCCGTTCTGAGAAGATAACGTTCGAACTCTACCTCTATTTTCGTAGAATATCTCGTTAATAGGGTTCTCCGCTACATTTCCCAAAATGCTGAATGTAACGTTGGCTCTAAAGCTTTCATTGGGTTTACCCTCAATACCCACAAAATAGGATTCCATATAGTCAAAACCCTGTCTATTGGGGTATTGAAGGGTATTTGGGTTATTATTTTCAGGAGTAGTCGTCAGCTCACCACCCGTAACAAATGTGGTAAACTCACCTCTCAACTCACTAATACCTATTTTACCTCCTTTTTGTGCTTCTAAAGCGGCTTTATCTGCTCGAGCCTTCATCACGCCATCTAAAAGTTGGATTTGGCCAAAATGCCGATCAAGTGTTTCACCAGATTCGCCTGGAGCATATGGAGAGAATTCATGAACATCTTTTAGCATATAGTACGCCGCACGCGGGTAGAGATCATAAAGTCCTCTGGCATTAGTAGGACCCTTTGCGCAAATGCCAAACCACTCCTCATTCATATTATTTTCCCCTGCTACAAAGTCATTCGGATACCCACCATTGGACCAAGAAGCATTATTATCATGTATATCTAAGTCTTCTGTTTGCCCATATTTCCACCATCCATCACTGAATTGGAAAGTAAACCCACCTATGGAGTTTCGGGACCCTCCTATGGCAGAAGCATTAGTATAAATCTCCTTCCAATTGTGATATAGATAATAGGATTGACTCTTTTGATCTTCAGCATTGTCAATCACATTGAAGGCATCAGCACCAAATTCCGTGAACATGATGGGCATGTTCAACTCGCTTCTTACTCGTTCGAAAGCATCACGAAACGACTGACCACGATACATGTTAGTACCGAAGATGTCAAAATCCTTACATTCTTCTTTTATAATATCTAAAAACAAAAGGTCCCCATTACAAATGGCGATTGGGTGAGATTTATCAATGGCTTTCATCGTTTTGGCAGCCTCGTTAAATAGCTTATACATAGCTTTAGCACGTACCGTTGACTTCCGTTTATCTATGGGAATATCTTCTGTCTCTGCACCATCCCAAAAGAGTCCGTAGTTATTTTCGTTTCCTAAAAGAAACATAAGTAAACCACGGGTATCCTTAAAGTTTTGAACCAGGGTACTTACTTCCTTGAGAAGTTGCTCCTGGACATTCGGATTTGCGTAATCAGTGTTGGTGATATAGCTACCATTTAGTGTAACTCCGTATCTCCCGAATGAGTGATTCAACATGGTATAAATACCGTACTCATCATAAATATAGCTTATCCACTTGGCGGGAACTCCGGTGTATTGACGAATTACATTAACTCCCATATTTTTGAGAAGTGCCATCTCACCATCAAGAGCTTCTTTAATAATCTCTTCAGGCTGAGTCCATAGACTATAGGAATAATTTTGACCTATTGGAATATAATCCCAATTCATACCATTGATCATAAAGGCTTTATCATCAACCGTAAGAGTCATTCCATCACTTTGCTTAAGCACACTAACCTTGTGTGACTGTCCCGTTAAGGGTGGAGAGGCTGCGATGATAAACATCGCAACCATCAAAAAGACCTTTCTCTTCATTTGGATAGATTGTTAAGTCTACTACTTCAAGAACTTTGCCACGTAGATAGCGTCACCATACACCAACCTTAGTGTGTATAACCCTTGATCTAATCTACTTACGTCTAAAACCAATCCCTGGCTGCCTAATTGGTACGATAAGTGCACTTCTTGACCGATAGAATTTACGGCATGTGCTTGAATACCACTAACAGGCTTTAACGCTCTTAGGCTTACGAATAACTGATTACTAGCAGGGTTTGGATAGGTAGATACAAGGGTTGATGCATCAATGGCACTTAGGGTCAACGCGGTAAAGCTTATCGAGTACGACTTGGTTGTTATGCCATCTTCAGCCGTAACCATAATTATTGCCTCCCCCGGGACACCGGTTGCTTGTGTAATTGACACTGTGGCATTCGCATCCGTAGCCATTGCACTGACCATTGGAGTGGATGGGTTAGCTTCCTCTAATATGAAGTCATATTGTAAAGTTTCAGATGCAAAATCAGCTAATGGCGTCTCGCCGATACTGATTCCTGATAAGGTTGCATCTGAAGATTTAGCAACAGGATTGTTAGTATAGAAGTAAAAATTGTCAATGAAAATAGTGGTAGCACCTATGGGTCTACCTACCAAGATATATTGCGAAAGCTTGGTCTTAGTAGTCAGATTCGTAAAGTCACTTAATGGAATATCATAACTGACCCACTCTCCCTTGTTTGGTTCCATGAAGTCAACCTGATGTTCAGTATCGTCTTTGTCTTCGGCATTTGAAAAAGCTCCATCAGGTCCAAAATCAACCAACTTCATTGAAAACTGGGTAAAGTCGCTTGACCATACATCTATATGGACGTGGGTCATGTCGGTGATATCCAACTGATTGGCAACCGTTTCAATACCCACAAAATCTAAGCCCGAATAACGCTTCACCGCATTATCAGCTATCATCGTATCTAGTAAAGCTCCCGCTGACCAATCGGTACGATAAGTATCAACGGTAACGTCTGTGTAAGCGTCACTGAATAAGGAAATAACATTCTCCGCGGCGTGGGACGGTGCCGGGGCAGCCATCGATGGAGCCATGGCTACAGGCTCTACTGGCGTAATAGACACTTCCCCTTTGTAGAAGTAAAAATTGTCAATGAAAACCGTCGAAGCACCAGCAGGACGACCGACTAATATGTATTGAGATAATTTAGTTTTGGTAGTCAAATTCACGAAATCGCTCAAAGGAATATCATAACTAATCCATTCTCCCTTGTTTGGTTCCATAAAGTCAACTTGATGTTCGGTATCGTCTTTGTCTTCGGCATTTGAAAAAGCGCCATCTGGGCCGAAGTCAACTAACTTCAATGAAAACTGGGTAAAGTCGCTTGACCATACATCTATATGAACATGAGTCATCTCAGTAATATCTAATTGATTCGCGACCGTTTCAATACCCACAAAATCCAACCCTGAATAACGCTTCACTGCATTATCAGCTATCATCGTATCTAGTAAAGTTCCTGCTGACCAATCAGTACGATAAGTATCAACGGTAACGTCCATATAAGCATCACTAAAAATTGAGATTACATCTTCAGCATCATGCGTCGGAGCCGATGGAGCCGTAGTTGGAGCAGAAGCAACTGGCTCTTCTGGAGTTACAACCTCTCCTTTATAAAAATAAAAGTTATCAATGAAAACCGTCGAAGCACCAGCAGGACGACCGACTAATATGTACTGTGATAATTTAGTCTTGGTAGTCAAATTCACGAAATCGCTCAAAGGAATATCATAACTAATCCATTCTCCCTTATTTGGTTCCATAAAGTCAACTTGATGTTCGGTATCGTCTTTGCCTTCATCATTTGAAAAAGCTCCATCTGGACCGAAGTCAACTAACTTCAATGAAAACTGGGTGAAATCCCCTGACCATACATCGATATGAACGTGGGTCATATCGGTAATGTCTAACTGATTAGCGACCGTTTCGATACCCACAAAATCTAAGCCCGAATAGCGCTTCACCGCATTATCGGCTATCGTCGTATCCAATAACGTTGCTACTGACCAGCTTGTGCGATAGGTATCAACAGTCACATCAGTATAGGCGTCACTAAAAATTGAGATTACATCTTCGGCATCGTGTGTCGGTGCAGAAGGCACCTCAGAAGGGGTACTCAGAATTGCCTCAACTCGTGCTGAAGCCATTAAATCGCTTTTGAATAGCAAAGCGATCATCATAAAATATACTAGTGTAAATCGAGACATCATATTTTTAGGAGTTATATATTTTCGCAGTTTTTTTTATGGAATAACGCCGTTATTATTTTTATGGTTGAGATAATACACTACATCAAAAACACATCAGTAGTTATTTAGTTATACATCATATAGATTCAAAATATTGGTTTAAACGGCTTATATAAAGATTTTTATTTCTCAATT